>JAGRPD010000051.1:0-12577 GCA_020439875.1 Verrucomicrobiales bacterium | reverse complement strand
TCTGCGATCCGGGAAGCCGGCGTCCTTGAGGTTCTTCCAGCAAACGTCGTGAAACGCCTTGCCGCGATGGTTGGTGCCCATGCCGTCGAGCTGTACGACGATGAATCCCAGCTCTGCGATGGTGTGATGGCCGAGCAGTCGGCTGAAATCTTTGGGGGCAAAGGCGGAGTGTGGACCGGCGTAGATCTGCTCCACCACGGGATACTTTTTGGTGGGATCAAAATGCGAGGGTTTGATGAGGATGCCGTGGATGTCCGTTTTTCCATCGCGGCCTTTGGCGACGAAGCGTTCCGGCATCGACCAGCCCGCAGCGAGCAGAGCCGAGGCGTCGGCTTTTTCCAATTCCACGATCAAGCTGCCGTCGTGACTTCCCCGCAATTCCGTGACCGGAGGATGATCGGCGCGGGACCAGGTGTCGATGAAGAAGTCGCGTTTTGGAGAAAACTCGATGCGGTGATTGCCATCGCCCTGCGTGAGCTGTTGAAAGCCGCTGCCGTCGAAATTCACGCGGCAGAGATGCAGGTGATACGGATCTTCCTTGGCGCGCAGGCCACTTGCGAGAAACCAAATTTCGCGTTTTGCCTCATCGACATGCAGCACCTCGCGCACGGGCCAGGCACCCTGGGTGATCGGGTGTTTCACGGTGCCCGTCTCGGTGTCGTAGAGATAAAGATGGCACCAGCCGCTGCGCTCACTCATCCAGAGGAGTTCGTGCGTGTTGTGCAGCCAATGACGCCAAGTTTTCTGGGTGTAATCGATGAAGGTCTTTGAAGTTTCCTCGACGACCACTCGCACTGCTCCGGTCTCCGCGTTCACCGCCAGCAGGCGATAGAGCTGATGGCCGCGCTGGTTGTAATTGAAATAAAACTCGCGGCTATCGGGCGACCAAACGGCGTCGAGCTTGCCGGTTTCAGTAAAGGGATTGAGATAAAGGTCCTTGGCGATGCGGATCGTTTCGCCGTTTGTTTTTTCAATCACCCACTGTGGCTGAGGAAGCGGGTCGCCCGGCTTGATGTAGTCGAAGACTTTCAACTTCGGCTGGCCGTCATCCTTCGGCGAGGACTCAACGATCGTTACTTGACGACGCGGAACTTTTTCTGCCTCGGTGAATATGAGGCACGATCCGTCCGGTGAGCGCAGGCCGCGTTCGTTCTTCTTTTTCCGTTCCTCGGTCTTGCCTTTGGAGAGGCCTTTGCCGTCGATGATGAGGGTTTGCTTCGTGGGACCTGCTTCGATCACGGCGAGATGCTCGCCGGTGCGATTCGCGATAAGCCAGACGTGACCGTCATAGGTGTGCTGCTCGCGCTCGCTGCCTCGGCGAACGTGCCCGTAGCTGACTTGCTCTCCCTGATGATCGATCCAAAAAAGCTCCACGTCTTCGTCGAGCCGGTTGACGAATTTGAGCGCCGATTCCTCACCGGTACGTGTGGTCTTGCGCAGTTCGATGGGTCGAGTGGAGGTGTTGGCAGCTTCGTTTTCGGGTAGGCCCAGCTGCTTGAGCGTTTTCGCGGTTTTGCGGCTGCCCGTTGCGGCGTCGATCCAGACGAATTCGTGGCTCTCAGGCCCTGTTTGCACGCGATACCAGAACGCCTTGCCATCCGGCAGCCAGTTGGGTTTCACGCGGTCGCGAAACACCGTGTTCTCGGTGCGCTTCGGCAGGCTGAGCGCGGCATCAAAGTCGGCGGCAAGCGCTGAGGCGGTGAGGGCGAGAAGGGGAATCCATTTCATGCGATGCCGAATTGAAAGGGGTCGGACGGGTCGAGGATGAGCGTCGATTCGGCGGTGATGAAGGCTTGTCCGGTGATCGTGGGAACAATGCCGTTTTCGCCAAGTTCATAGCGGCCTTCGAAGATGCTGCCGAGGATGCTCTCCTGCCGCCAGACTTCGCCGGGGGCGAGATGGCCATCGGCGGCGAGGCAGGCGAGTTTGGCGCTTGTGCCGGTGCCGCAGGGCGAGCGGTCGTATTCACCGCCGGGGCAGAGGACGAAGTTGCGACTGTGATTGGCAGGATCGAGCGCGGGAGCGAAGAGTTCGATGTGATCGACCTCGGGGTAGCCTGCGGCGTGAACGGCATGGCGCAGGGTTTGGCAAAACTCGGTGAGGGGACGGAGGTTTTCTAATTGGAGATCGAGACCGTGATCGGCGACGAGGAAAAACCAGTTGCCGCCGTAGGCGATGTCTCCGGTGACGTGGCCGATTGGGACTGCGTTGGCTTTGCGATAGGAGGGGACGTTGCGGATGCTGACGCGATGATCGGGATGGAGGGTGGCGGTGACGATGCCGACGGGGGTCTCGATGCGATGGGTGCCGACGGCGATGCGGCCGAGGTGATGCAGGGTGGCGATGAGGCCGATCATGCCGTGGCCGCACATGCCGAGCAGGCCGACGTTGTTGAAAAAGGTGACACCGGTGGTGCAGCTGGCGTCGGCGGG
The DNA here is from genome assembly GCA_020439875.1 of Verrucomicrobiales bacterium. Lineage (GTDB taxonomy): Bacteria > Verrucomicrobiota > Verrucomicrobiia > Verrucomicrobiales > Verrucomicrobiaceae > JAGRPD01. Next base: position 10,145 of record JAGRPD010000051.1, on the reverse strand, counting down.
TTCGGAGAGCAGGGCTCCGACGATGACTTCGTAACCGCGCGGCTCGCAAATGAGGGCGCGGCGATAGCGGGGCAGCTCTTCCGTGGAGAGGCCGCCGAGCACGACGCGGGTGGGCTCACCGCCGGTGTGGGAGTCGATGATGGGGATGCGTTTCATGCCATGGCGGCGGGTCGTGTGGCCAGGGTGTCGCGGATGATTTTGAGCGTCTGCTCGCGTTCGGCTCCAGCGAGAGGGCGGCGTGGCTCGCGCACCCATTCTTTGCCGAGGCCGGTTTCTTGACAGAGGAGTTTGATGGCTTGGACAAAGTGGATGCAGGTGTCGAGCTTCATGAGCGGTTGACTCCAGCGGTAGAGGGCTCGGCATTCATCCCAGCGACCGGCCTGGGCGAGATCCCAGAGCTGCTGGTTTTCTTTGGGAAAGGCGATGCCACTGCCGCAGACCCAGCCATCGATGCCGAGGATGGCGGACTCGAGGAAGAGATCGTCCACGCCGGTGAAGATGCGGTAGCGCTCTCCGGTGAGATTGCGCAGCTCGGTGATGCGGCGGGTGTTGGCGCTGCTCTCTTTGATGGCGTGCAGGTTGGGGATGTCGGCGAGTTCGACGAAGGCCTCCGGGGACACGTCGGTGTGATAACCGACGGGGTTGTTGTAAAGCATCCAGGAAAGGGGCGTGGCCTGGGCGAGGGTGCGGAACCAGTGCGCGGTCTCTGCGGGGTCGGCTTTATAAACCATGGGAGGCATGATCATGAAGCCGGAGGCACCGAGTTTTTCGCAATCCTGCAGGTAGTGGATGGCGCTCTGGGTGCTCATCTCGGCCACGCCAGCGACGACGGGGACGCGTCCGGCAGCGACTTCGACGGCGTGCTTCACGACGGCGCGTTTTTCATCGGGCTGCAGGCATTGGTTTTCACCGAGGGAGCCACAGATGACGAGACCGGCGACTCCCGAGTCGATGAGGGACTCCCAGTGCAGGGCGGAGGCGGCGAGATCGAGCGATTGATCGGCATGCATCTGGGTGACGACGGCGGGGAAGACGGCGGACCAGTCGAGCGTGGGGGAGGCGAGATGGGACATGGGGTGGCGGAGTGCGGGTGAGAGGTTTTAAAACGGAAAGCTTGCGGGGCTGTTGCGGCCGTGTTGAGGGGAATCGGCGCTCAAGATTTCGTGCGGTGTTTTTTGAGTTTGGCGGGAATGGGGGAGGCGATTAGGCTGGGAGGATGAGTGCGCGTGTTTTGGTTGTGGAGGATGAGCCTTCGATTGCGGAGACGCTGCTGTATGCGCTGCGTACGGAGGGGTTCGTGGCGGAGGGTTGTGGCACGGCGGGGGCGGCGCTGGAGGCGGTGCGTGGGGGTGAGCCGGTGGATTGTTTGATCCTGGATGTGGGGCTGCCGGATCGATCTGGGTTTGATCTGTGCCGGGAGATTCGCAGCTTCAGTGCGTTGCCGATTTTGTTTCTGACGGCGCGGGATGGGGAGATCGATCGGGTGGTGGGGCTGGAGATCGGGGCCGATGACTACGTGGCGAAGCCGTTCAGCCCACGGGAGGTGGTGGCGCGGGTGCGGGCGATCCTGCGGCGGGTGCGGGTGGTGGGGCGGGGAGATGAGGGGGAGGGGAAAAAAGGGCCGGAGGGCCGCTGCGGATTGGTGCATGATGAGCGGCGGCGGACGGTGAGTTTCCAGGGGCAGGAGCTGGAGCTGAGTCGGAATGAATACCACCTGCTGCTGGCGCTGATGAAACATCCGGGGCGGGTACTGACGCGGGAGCAGCTGATGGAGATGGCGTGGCCGGACCCGGGGGCGGCGTCGGACCGGACGGTGGATGCGCATGTGAAGCTGCTGCGGGCAAAGCTGCGCGCGGTGGCTCCCGAGGCGGATCCGATCGAGACGCGGCGGGGGCTGGGCTACGCGCTGCGGGAGGGGGCATGAGGATCACGCGGCTGAGTCTGGCGCTGATCGCGCTGGTGGTAGCGGGTGGCTTTACCCTGCTGCTGGATCAGTCTCTGCGGGATCTGGGGCGGGAGACGTTTCAAGCGACGGAGGAGACGATGGTGGATCTGGCGGAGATCGTGGCGGCGGTGGTGGCGGAGGAGTCGGCGGAGACGGGAAAGCTGGATCCGGGGGTGCTGCGGGCGGCGCTGCCGGTGGCGATGGAGCGGGAGCTGGCGGCGGACATTTTTCAATTTCGCAAGACGCGGGTGGGGTGTCGAATCTACGTGACGGATGCGGCGGGGCTGGTGATCTATGATTCGGATGAGGGACGGCTGGAGGGGACGAGCCTGGCGGACATGCGCGATGTGGCGCTGACGCTGGCGGGTGAGTATGGGGCGCGGTCTTCGCGGACGGTGCTGGACGATGAGAAGACGTCGGTGCTGCATGTGGCGGCTCCGGTGCTGCGGGGAGAAGAGATCCTCGGGGTGGTGACGGTGCGGAAGGCGAAGCTGGATCAGTGGCCCTTCATCGTGGAGCGGCGCAACAAGGTGATTTTTTCCACCGTGCTGATCGGGGGCGGCATCCTGCTGTTTTGTGCGGCGGTGCTGTTTTGGGTGATGCGGCCGATCCGGCTGCTGACGGAGTATGTGCGCGCGGTGGCGGGTGGAAAGCGGGTGCCGCTGCCGGAGCTGGGCAGCGGGCTGGAGGTCAACACGCTGGGCACGGCGCTGGAGGGCATGCGCGATGAGTTGGAGGGGCGGGACTACGCGACGGACTTTGTGCAAACGGTGACGCATGAGCTGAAGAGTCCGCTGGCGGCGATCCGCGGGGCGGCGGAGCTGCTGCAGGAGCCGGGCATGGCGGCGGAGGATCGGACGCGATTTTTGGAGAGCCTGCGCCGGGAGTCGGACCGGGCGGAGCGTCTGCTGCGGCAGTTGCTGCGCTTGAGCGAGGTGGAGCGGAGGCGAGAGTTGCGAGACGTGCGCGAGGTGGCGGTGGAGGAGGTGGTGCGGGCGGCGATGGATGAGGTGAAGGGTGGGGCCGAGAGACGGCGGGTGACGCTGGAGCTGACTCTCAACAAGGACGCTCGGCTGCGGGCGGAGCCGATGCTGCTGCGGCGGGCTCTGGTGAACGTGCTGGAAAATGCGATCGATTTTTCCCCTCCAGGCGGTCCGGTGCGGGTGGAGGTTGAGACGGAGGGGGCGGAGGTGATGATCGAGGTGAGGGATGCGGGGCCGGGATTCCCGGAGTACGCGTTGAAGCGGGTGTTTGAGCGATTTTACTCGCTGAAGCAGGAGCAGGCGGGGGTGAAGGGGACGGGGCTGGGCCTGTGTCTGGTGCGGGAGGCGATGCTGCTGCACGGCGGCACGGTGGAGGTGGAAAATGCGGAACCGACGGGGGCGGTGGTGACGCTGCGGCTGCCAGTGGGGGGCTGAGTGAAAAAGGTGATTTAGTGTTCGTTTGTGCATTGCATTTGGCCGCGCATGTCTCACTGTGCTCACCAGGGTTGCACGCAGCCCGGTTTCCTCTTTTTTTCCGCTCATGCTGAACTTCCTGAAGATCCGCAATCTGGCCCTGGTGGATGATTTGACCTGGGAGTTGAGTGCTGGGCTGATGGGCGTAACGGGGGAGACGGGTGCGGGAAAATCCATCATCGTGGGCGCGCTGAAGCTGATCCTGGGAGATCGGGCGGACCGGGGGCTGATCCGCGCCGGTGAGGATGCCTGCACGGTGGAGGCGGCGTTTCAACTGAAGGACACGGAGCGAATCAATGCGTTGCTGGAGGAAGCGGGTGCGGAGCCCTGCCAGGATGGGGAGCTGCTGATCAAGCGCAGCGTGGCGGCAGGTGGTGGGACGAAGCAGTTTGTCAATTGCTCGCCGGTGACGCTGGCGCTGCTGAAGAGCATCGGAGAGCACCTGGTGGATCTGCATGGGCCGCACGACCATCAGTCACTGACTTCGCAGGAGCGGCAGATGGAGATGCTGGATCGGTTTGCGAATCTGGAGACCAAGGCGCGCGCTTACGCGGAGGCGTGGAGTGGCTGGCGGGAGGCGCTGCGGGAGCTGGAGGATTTGGAGACCTCAGAGCGGGCGACTGAGCAGCAGATCGACATGCTGAAGTTTCAGGTGGAGGAAATCGCGGCGGCAGGACTGAAGGAAGGGGAGGAGGAAGAGCTGGAGACGCGCCATCGCATCGCGGCGAATAGTGCGCGGCTGGTGGAACTCTGCGGAGGTCTGCTGGAGCGTCTGGGAGATGGGGCCAAAGGCGTGCAGCAGGCGCTGCGGGAGGTGACGCGGCTGGCGCAGGATTTGGAAAAAATCGATCCGGCAGCGGGGGCGATGTTTGAGGGACTGCAGGCGGCGCGGATTGAGCTGCAGGAGCTGGAGGGTAGTGTGAGCGATTACGCGGAGGATCTGGAGACGGACCCCCGGGAGATGGCGGAGCTGGATGCGCGGCTCACCACGCTGCAGACGCTGAAGCGCAAGTATGGCGCGACGGCGGCGGAGATTTTGGCGTTTCACGATGAGGCGGCGGGTCGGCTGGCGCGGTTGGAAAATCGCGGCGAGGAGATCGAGCGGCTGCAACAGCAGGTGGCGGAACGTCGGCGGGAGATGGAGAAACGTGGTGGCGTATTGTCCAAAGATCGGGCCAAGGCCGCGCCGAAGCTGGCGAAGGAGATCGCGGGTCATCTGGCGGATCTGGGCTTCAAGCAATCCGTCTTCGAGGTGCAATTGCAGCCACTGAAAGAGGCGGAGCGTCATGGCCTGGAGGCGGTGGATTTTCAATTTGCGCCGAACCCCGGTGAGCCGCTGAAGCCGCTGCGGCTGACGGCCAGCAGTGGTGAAATGTCACGCGTGCTGCTGGCGGTGAAGAGCGCGTTGGCGGGTCAGGATGGGGTGCCGCTGATGGTGTTTGACGAGATCGATGCGAACGTGGGTGGAGCCATCGCGGGAGCGGTGGGGCGGAAGTTGTCCGAGCTGGGTCTCACGCATCAGGTGGTGGTGATCACCCACTTCCCGCAGGTGGCGTCGCTGGCGCGGCGACACTTTGTGGTGACCAAGGAGGTGAGCCAGAAGCGGACGAAATCTCGCCTGATGGAGGTGACGGAGGATCAGCGGGTGGAGGAGCTGGCGCGCATGTTGGGCGGGCAGGAGGCCTCTGCCGTGGCCCATGCCCGGGCGCTGCTGGGAGCGGCGGGCTGAGGCCTGTCAGGCTCTCAAACAAAGTCGGTGATGGAACCGAAATCTGCCTCAAACAGGCGGCGATAAGTGCGCGCCGCAAAACGGTCCGTCATGCTGGCGATCCAATCGCAAACGATGCGTGCTCGCGCTGCGGCCGACGGTGCAGCCGCCAGATCCTCCTCCACCGCAGGCGGTAGCAGGCGCAGGCGGGGGGAGGTGGGCTCGATGTAGCGCTCCCGCAAGACGCTGAAGAGGCGGGTCAAGATGAAGTCCGCTTTGTGATCGAGCTGCTGCAGCTGGGGGGAGCGGAACACGAGATCGAGAGCGAGGCGTTTGTTGAGCTGAGCTTGCAGCGCGACGTCGGGATCGATGTGCAGACGCCACTGATGGCGGTGGCTGGTGGCGCTGAGAAAATTTTCGCAGGGTTCGAGGCGGACCGCGCGCAGGTATTGGCCGATGGACCAGTTCAGGCGACCCTCGACCCGCCCATCGCGAATGGCCTGGATGAGAAATTCGGTGTGCGCGGCCTCGGCAGGTTGCAGTTGCGCCGTCTCCGCCCAGCGCTCAATCCGATGCGCGGTGATGAAACCTGCGTGGATGCCATCGGCCAGATCATTCAGCGAGTACGCGGTGTCATCCGCCCAGTCCATGATTTGACATTCGATGGAGCGGAATCCATTGCGCGCGTCTCCCGGTGTGAGTTCAGGCGGAAAGTCGTGCCCTTGCAGCGTGAAGGCCAACGCGGGGGCTTGATCGTCGTAGAGAAAGTGGTTCTTGGCGGTCGGCGTTTCGGAGAGCAGCGTCTTGTATTTCAGCACGCCATCCAGCAGCGCCCGGGTCGGTGCGATGCCCACTTTGCGTTCCGAAAAAAGGGTGCTGGTCAGCAGGCGCAGCGTCTGCGCGTTGCCTTCAAATCCCCCGAAGTCCGCCATCAGCCGATGCAGCGTGCGCTCCCCGGTGTGGCCAAAGGGCGGGTGGCCGAGATCGTGCGCGAGGCAAGCGCTCTCGACGAGATCCGGATCGATGAAGCAATCCTCCGTCAGCGCGTCACTGCTGGCCTGCAGCCAGCCGCAGATGGAGCGTCCGATCTGCGCCACCTCGATGGAGTGAGTGAGGCGGGTGCGGTAAAAATCGTACTCGCCGGAAAGGAAAACCTGCGTCTTGCTCTGCAATCGACGGAAGGCGGAGCTGTGAATGATGCGGTCGCGGTCGATCTGAAAAGCGGTGCGGAATTCTCCCGGTGCCGCCTTGCGCGGGCCGAAGGTTTCCAGGTCGGCGGATTGGTAAAAGCGATTGAGCGCAGGCATCAGGAAGCGGGCGCGAGATCAGCGTTGAGTCTCGGCGGACGAGCGCTCAAAGAGCGGTAGAGATTTTTCAACGGACTTCACCACCCCCCAGGTGAGCGGGACGAGCACGAGGATCCAGACGACGGCAAGTTTGATGGAAGACATGGCGGCAGGTGCGGTGAGGTTTTAAAGATGATGGCGGGTGTGGACAGGGCGCACCAGGAGATTGCAAATCAGGCCGACCAGCAGCAGACCCGCCATGAGATGCAGCGTGAAATTGTACGTCTGCTCAGCGGGCACACCGGCATTTTTCTGCGCCTCCGAGATGCGATCCACCAGCGTGGGACCGATCAGCGCGGCGGCCGACCAGGCGGTGATGAGACGCCCATGGATGGCCCCGACTTGATAGGTGCCAAACAGATCCCGCAGGTAGGCCGGCACGGTGGCGAAGCCGCCGCCATACATCGAGATGATGACGGCGGTGGTGACGACAAACAGCAGCAAGTTCCCGCTGCGTTGCGTCCAGGGAACGGCCCAGTACAGCGCCGCACCGAGGATAAAATAGATGCAATAGACGCCCTTGCGACCGGTCAGATCGGAGGCGGACGACCACAAAAAGCGTCCCGCCATGTTGGAGATGGAAAGCAGTCCCACAAACCCCGCAGCAGCTCCCGGGCTGACTTTAAACATGTCCTGAATCATCGGCGAAGCCTGGCCGAGGATGCCGATGCCGGCCGTGACGTTGAGGCACAGCACCAACCACAGCAGCCAGAACTGCGGCGTCTTCCACGCCTGATCCGCCGAGACGCTGGCGTCGGTGACGAGCCGCTTCGCGGTGGTCTTCGGCTGCCAACCGGCCGGTTTCCAATCATCGGCGGGCACACGCACGATGATGGCTCCCAGAAGCATCCAGCAGGCATAGAGGCCCGCCATCACCAGCAGCGCCTGGCTGGCTCCGACGGAGGTGGCTGAGCTGAAATGCTTCATCAGCTCCTGCGCCAGCGGTGCGCCGATGAGCGCTCCCCCGCCGAAACCCATGATCGCCATTCCCGTGGCCATGCCGGGGCGATCCGGGAACCATTTCACCAGGGTGGAGACGGGCGCGATGTAACCCAGCCCCAGTCCGATACCGCCGAGCACGCCGTACCCCGCGTAGAGCAGCCAGAGCGCGTGCAGTTTCACCGCGAGGGCAAACAAGGCCAAGCCGCCGCAAAAACAAATCGCGGCAGCAATCATCGTCAGGCGTGGGCCACTGCGCTCCACCCACTTGCCGAAGATCGCTGCGGAAAGTCCCAGCATCGCCAGCGCGATGGAGTAGGCCACGCCGATGTCGGCCACGGACCAGTCGCCCTCAATCGGAGCCGAGATCCCGAGCGCCTGAGACAGCGGCACCTTGAAAACACTGAAGCCATACACTTGGCCAATGCACATGTGCACCGCGATGGCGGAAGGCGGCACCAGCCAGCGATTGAATCCTGGAGGGGCGACGGTCGCGGCGCGGGAAAGCATGCTCATGGAGGGAGAAGCTAGCGGGAGAAGGCCGACGCTGGCAATGGTTTTTCATCCCCGGTTCGGGGATTGAATCGCCAATCAGCTACGTTTTAGATCCCGGCGAAGGATTGGATCGTTCGGCTTTCTTGGATCGCGTCGTGCGGGATCAGGGCATAAATCCATGGCTTTCCACCATGGGCCGCATTGTGGTTCGTGGCATGGACGCACCACTTTTCCGCCGCCTGCTTTTTGGCCAACACTTCAGGATCTTCCATCCGATTTCGCGCCTTGGGTTCCAGCATGTAGATCGCATCGGAGGTTTCGGCGACGAAATCGGGCTGGTACTCAGAGTGATCCGCTCCCGATTGGTAAAAGATTTGAAACTGCCCTCGTGCGGGCTTGAACCACTTTAGGGAATCGCGCTCCAGGATTTTGGACATCACACGCTCTGCTTCCGAGTCGAACTTCTGTACGGGGTAGAGACATCTCTGAAAGCCACCGAAAACGTAGCGCGCCATGTTGCTCTTGTCTCTGGGGGGAGTCCGAAAATCGAGCGGTTTGTCGCGATAAGAAACCGAGTAGGCGCTGGATTTGAGTTCGGTAAACCCTTTGCTCACCACGACCTCATACTCCACGCCCTCGTCCTCCCAATAATGCTGCTGCATTTGAGCGTGGAGAAAGCGCGCGATCTCTTTTTGATGACACTTGAGCACCTTGACGGCTTGTTCCTCCGTCAGATAGCCGAGAAAATGCCGCACGGTCTGCCCTGCCAAGTCATAAAGCAAATCGGCGTGCTGGTCATAAGCGATGTCGTCAAAGTCCACCAGGCCGCCCACCACATAATCTTCCAGACGCGTCTCTCTGACGCCGCCTCCGCCCAGGCCGATGATCTCGTGTTCGCCCGTGCGCAAAACCTGCTGCCATAGTTCGTCGGAGATCGGCTGAAAGCGCAGACCATTCAGCTCCAATTGGAAGGCGTGGAAACCGGATTTGAGCTCTCCTTTGGGGACCACGAGAATCCTTGGAATGTCGATGGTTTTTTGGACCATCAACTCCGTTGCCTGTCGAACGATCTTTTCAATGTCGTCAGGTTTGGTCACTGCGTTCATCTCCAACTGCTGGGGTGCCAGTTGCGCAGCGACCTCCCGCACGACTTCCGCCTGAATCTCCGGGTGACCCAGGTAGCTGGTGGATGGAACCTTGCTGGGTTGATTCTCCAGCTTCTTGATCACCTCGTAGGTCACCTGGGCAACCTTTTGCTCGGCCGGAGTCACAAAGACGGGCTTGTCGCCGCTGACAGCCACTTCGGTGGACGTGGTGGTCTGCGCGGGTTTGGCACCGAGCTGAGTCGCAAGGTGGCTTTGGGAAACCACAGTCTTGGTTTTGGCCTCGATTTCCTCCGGGTCGAGAACCACGGTTTGCAATCGGATCGGCGAGTCCGGCTGAGTGGCCTCGTTCACGATCTCCTGGAACCGGTCATGAGCGACGATGTTTAATCGGTCCACGGATGGCACACCCACTCGTTTTCCATACGGCAGGCGCAAACCACGGCCGATGGATTGCTCGATCAGGATGCGCGCGTTGGCGGCTCGAAGCGGCACGATGGTGTAGAGGTTGGTTACGTCCCAACCTTCCTTGAGCATGTTCACATGAATGACGATTTCCGTCGGATCGTTGCCGTGCTCGACCGTGAGCAAGTCGCTGATCATTTTTTCTTCTTCCGCGCCGGTCTTGCTCGAATCGACCTGGATGACCTTCTCTCGATAGCGACCTTCGAAAAAGTCGTCCGACTCGATCAGGGTCTTCAATTGTGCCGCATGAGTGGTGTCACGGGCGATCACCAAAACGAAGGGTTTCACGATCTCGCGCCCGGATTCCCGGGCGTAGGTTTCGAGCTGGACCTTGGTTTGCTCGTGGAGGCGGACGCCATCAGAGAGTTTCAATTCCTCGATGGCTTCCTTGCTCATCCCGGAGGGATTGAAGTTTTTGCGCGTCACCACGGCGGGCTCCTTCACGAAGCCGTCCGCAATGGCACGTCCCAGCGCGTAGTCGTAGATGACGTTGTTGAAGGGTGTGGCACCCTTGCCTGTTTCCACGAACGGCGTCGCGGTCAACTCCAGTCCGAGGATCGGTTTCAGCTCGTTGATCGCTCGGACTCCCGCACTGGCACGGTAGCGGTGGGATTCGTCCATCAAGAGAACCAAATCGGGCAACGCTGCGAGATACTCGAAGTAGCTCTCCCCGATATACTCGGAGAG
>JAGRPD010000555.1 GCA_020439875.1 Verrucomicrobiales bacterium | reverse complement strand
CAAGCCGCCGCTTCCCTGTTTTTCTGCATGGCCCCGTCCAAAGACGCCACCCGACCTGTGGGCCAATGGAATACCGCTCGCGTGCTGTGCAAAGGCAGCGTGATCGAGCACTGGCTCAATGGTGAGCGCGTGCTCTCCTTTGACTACAACGACCCCAAGTGGTCCTGGTACGTCCAGCTCTTGGCAGCGCGTGGGGGTGATCTCACCGGGCGCAATGGGCAGCTGTGGCTGCAGGATCACGGTCAGGACGTGTGGTTCCGCAACTTGCGCTGGCGCACCATTCCAGAGGACGAAGTCATCACTCCCGAGCCCTATTTTGAACCTCTGCCCGTGACCGGTCAGGCCCTGGAAAAAGAAGAAGCCCGGGTCAAATCCATGCTCGAGGCCCAAACGAAAAAAACCGAACGCTAATCCCCTCCGCATGCCGTTTGACGAAGCCCTCGCCGATCGCATCCGCTGCCACTTTGAGTCGCGCGGCATCGCCTTCGAAGCCAAGCCCATGATGGGCTGCCTGTGCTTCATGGTGGACGGCAAAATGTGCGTGGCCGCCCGGCAGTCCGACCTCATGCTGCGGCTGGATCCCGAGCAGCGCGACGCGCATCTGCAAGAGCCCGGCTGCCGCCCCATGGAACTTCACGGCAGGCGCATGAAGGGCTTTGTTTGGGTCTCGCTGGACGTCATCGAATCCGAAAAAGAGTTTCAGCGTTGGATGCAGCGCGCGCTGGATTTTAATCCCCAGGCCAAGGCCAGCCCCAAAAGCAAGCGACCCCGCCGCTGACAAAAAACGCAGCGTTCCCCTCCATCCATCTGGAGCAAAGGATTGCCAGATCGCAGCGCAACCGCTTCACTGCCCGTCATGCGCCTGTTTTTGCTCAGCCTCCTTCTTTGGGTCCGCTTTTCTCACGCTGCCGCCGACGGTCAACTCCATCTCTATTGGATCGACTCCGAAGGCGGAGGCTCCACCCTGCTGGTCACTCCCGCCGGTGAATCCATCCTCATCGACTGCGGCAATCCAGGTGGACGCGATGCCCAGAGGATCCTCCACGTCGCGAAAAACGTCGCCGGACTCGAGCGACTGGATCACGTGGTGATCACCCATTTTCACGGAGATCACTTCGGCGGACTGGCGGATCTGGCAACCCTCATGCCCATCGGCACACTCTACGACAAAGGCGTGCCGCAGCAGAGTCCCGACGGCAAACCCAAGGACATGCGCTGGACCCTGATGCGGCGTCCCTACCTCGATGCCTCCGTGGAAAAACGCGTCACCCTCGCCGCAGCAGACGTCCTGCCTTTGAAACAAACCGAAACACCCCTGTCCCTGCGTTGCCTCTGCGCCAATCAACGCATCATCGCCCCCAGCCCCGAACAAGCCTCGCTTCGAAACCCACTCACCGGAACCGTTGAAGCCAAACCCGTGGACCCCTCCGACAACGCCAACAGCCTCGTTTTGCTGCTGCGCTTCGGCGATTTTGACTTCTTCGACGGCGGCGATCTCACTTGGAACGTGGAAGAAAAACTCGTCTGCCCGCACGATGTGGTCGGGCCGGTGGACCTCTATCAGGTGGATCACCACGGCCTACCCACCAGCAATCACCCCAGCCTCATTCGCACTTTGAATCCCACGGTTTCGGTGATGAACAATGGGCCGCGCAAAGGCACCGCGCCCGAGACCCTCGCCGCCCTGCGCTCCGCACCCGCCCTCCAGGCCATGTATCAGGTGCATCACAACGTGCGCGATGAGGCCACCAGCGAGACCGAACCTGAGCGAATCGCCAACACCAGCGAATCGGGCGACGCATGCCCCGCTTATTTCATCCATGCCACCGTACAGGCCGATGGTGGCTCATTTTTGGTGGAAGTCCCCTCCACCGGGCACCGGCAAACCTACGTCTGCCGGGCCCCGTGAGCAGAGCGATCAATACCCGTAATAAGGGCGTTGATTGTAATAACCGGGAGGCGGCGGATTGTTTTGGTAGTAGTCCGCGCGCCGTTGAGCGTTGCGTTGATCCTGGGCATTGCCAATCACACCCCCACCGATCCCGCCAGCGGCGGCACCGATTGCAGCCCCTTCCAGGCCACGTCCAGATTGATTGCCAATGATCCCTCCCACCGCAGCCCCTCCGAGCGCGCCCAGCACGGCTCCCGTTTGAGCATTGGGACCCGAAGCGCAGGAGGAAAGTGCCACAGCAGCCAGCAGAGTAAGAAGATGCGTTTTCATAAGCGGATGCAGCATAGGACGCCCCGCGCCCTCCCCGCATTCAAAAAAAAAAAAAAACTCTCTCAGCTCCAACC
>JAGRPD010000554.1 GCA_020439875.1 Verrucomicrobiales bacterium | reverse complement strand
CGTCCCTCAGGAAGCGCGCGAACGCCGCTCCACCGTCCAATACAGCGCCGGCAGTACCACCAACGTCAGAAACGTGCTGCTCAGGATGCCACCGATCACCACCGTAGCAAGCGGTCGCTGCACCTCCCCACCCGCTCCGGTGCTCAGCGCCATCGGCACAAAACCCAGCGCCGCCACCATCGCCGTCATCAGCACCGGACGCAGACGCGTCAGAGACCCCTCCACCACCGCCTCCTTCACGTCGTCACTGGTCTCCTCCCGCAGCTGATTGAAGTAGCTCACCAGCACCACGCCATTGAGCACCGCCACCCCGCTGAGCGCGATGAACCCCACCGCCGCCGTGATGCTGAACGGCATGTCCCGCAGCCACAGCGCAAACACCCCACCCGTGATCGCCAGCGGAATCCCCGTATAGACCACCACCGCCTGCCGCAGACTGCCAAACGCCATGAAGATCAGCACAAAGATCAGCAGCAATGCCGCCGGCACCACGATGGCCAGCCGCTCGCGCGCCTCCTCCAGGTGCTCAAATTGACCGCCAAACTCCACCGAGTAGCCCGGTGGAATTTCGATCTCCTTCACCGCTGCCTGCGCCGCCCTCACCCAGCCCTCCACGTCGTTCGTATCCAGGTTCACCATCAGCGCCGCACGGCGCTTCGCATCATCCCGCCGGATCGGCTCCACCGCCTCGATGACCGCCACGTCCACCAGCTCACCCAGCGGCACCATGCCCGTCTCCCCCACCCGCACCGGCAGCGCCTTGATCTGATCGAGCTGCTCTCGCAAATCTCCCGACATCCGCACCAGCACCTCAAACACCCGCAGCCCCACCTGCATCGTCCCCACATCCTGACCCGCCATCGCCGCCGCGATCGCCTCATTCACCGCATCACTGCCCAGGCCCCGCCGCAGCAGCTCATCCCGCCGCACTGTCAGAGTCAGGATCGGTGGTCGGCCCTCCGTCTCAAAGCCCACCTCTTCTGCGCCCGGGATTTTTTCCAGCCGTTCTTTGATCTTCTCCGCCAGCGGCTCCATCACATCGAAGTCCGGTCCAAAAACCTTCACCGCCAGATCCGCCCGGATGCCTTCCAGCATCTCGTTGAACCGCATCTCGATCGGCTGCGCCACCATGACCTCGCAGTCAAACTCCTCCTCATCCTGAATCGCCCGGCCAATCATCGTCGCCAGCTCCGCCTTCGTCGGCACCCGCCCATCCCGTGGAGCCCACTCCTCACGCGGCTTGTAAAACACGTAAAAATCCGATTCGTTCGGCGGCATCGGATCCGTCGCCACCTCCGCCGTACCAATCCGCGAGAACACCCGCTCCACCTCCGGAAAGTGATCCAACACGAAGTGGTCGATCTTTTTCTGCACCTCCAGAGACACCTCCAGCGCCTGCCCCACCGGACGGTACACCATCATCGTCGTGGAGCCCTCATCCAGCTGCGGAGCAAACTCCGTGCCCAACTTCGTGAACACAAAGAGTGAAAACACAAACAACCCAATCGCCGCCGCAAACACCAGGTAGCGCAGCTTCAACGCCATCCTCAGCGTCGGCTCATACATCATCTTGATCCACCGGATCACGAAGTTTTCCGACTCACTCACCCGCCCCCTCAGCAGCAGCGAGCAAAGCACCGGCATCAGCGTCACCGACAGCACCAAAGCTCCACCTAGCGCCAGCATCACCGTCAGCGCCATCGGCCGGAACATCTTCCCCTCGATCCCCGCCAACGCCAAAATCGGCGCATACACGATCGTGATGATCACCACACCGAAGAACATCGGGCTCGCCACCTGCTTCGACGCCAACAAAACCGTGTGCGCCCGCTCTGCTGGATTCAGCGGCCGCCCCAGATGCGCCTGCCGGTGCGCCAGCTGGCGCACGATGTTTTCCACGATCACCACCGCCCCATCGATGATCAAACCAAAGTCCACCGCCCCCAGGCTCATCAGATTTCCCGAGATCCCAAAGTTCGTCATCCCGATCACCGCGCACAAAAACGACAGCGGAATCGCACAGGCCACGATCAGAGCCGCACGCCAGTTCCCCAGCAGCAGCAGCAGCACCGCGATCACAAAGATCGCCCCCTCGAAAAGATTGTGCTTCACCGTCTCAATCGTCCGATCCACCAGTTCGGAGCGATCATACTGCACCGTCAGCTCGATCCCCTCCGGCAGCCGCTCCCGCAGCGCCTCCAGCCGCTGATCCACCCGGTGGGCCACCACCCGGCTATTCTCCCCCGCCAGCATCATCACCGAGCCCACACAGGTCTCCACCCCATCCTTCGTCGCCGCACCCGAGCGCGGCCGAGAGCCCACCTTCACCACCGCCAGATCCTTCACCAGCAGCGGCGTCACCCCACTGGCAAATTTGATCGCCAGATTCTCCAAATCCTCCACCGTCTGCGCCCGGCTCACCACTCGCACGATCATCTTGCGCCCCTCTTGATTGATCACCCCGCCGCCTCCGTTGTTCGTGTTGTGCGCGATGAAGTGCGCAAACTCCTCAAACGTCAAGTTCGCTTCCCGCAGCTTTTGCGGATCCGGTTCCACCACAAACTGCCGCAACAAACCACCGATCGCATTGACCTCCGCCACACCCGGCGTCGAGCGCAGAAACGGCTTCGCCACATACTCCTGCGTCTCATACAGCTCCATCAGCGCCTCCTGCTCATCCGCCGGTTTATCCTTCGCATCGGCTGCCCACGACAGCGTGTAATAAAAGATCTCTCCCAATCCCGTCGTGATCGGAGCCAGCCGAGGTTCCGTCCCCGGCGGCAGGCGATCCCGCACATTCTGCACCCGCTCCGTCACCAGCTGGCGCGCTCGATAGATGTCCATGCCATCTTCAAATTGCAGCGTCACCTGAGACAGACCGTACTTCGTCAGAGACCGCAGCTCCGTCACCCCCGGCAGGCCCGCCAGCTCCAGCTCAATGATGCGGGTCACCAAGTTTTCCGCCTCTTCCGGTGCCAGCACCGTCACCTCCGTATTCACCTGAACCTGTGGGCTCGTGATGTCCGGCACAGCATCGATCGGCAACTCCCGTGCCGAGTAAATCCCAATCCCCAAAAGCAGCGCCGTCGCCAAAAGAACAAGCAGTCTCTGACGCAGCGAAAATTCCAAAATGCGATCAATCATAAAAGTTCAAAAAGGAAGAAATGAAAAATATTAAAGAAGTCAGTCGAGCAGGCTTGACGGAGAGAAGATGAATTCACTAGGCTGCTGCACCCTCCGCCCCAACGCGGCGGAAAATGTCAGTCTCATTCCATCCCAAACCCCTATCATCCCATCGATGAAACCACGTCTGTTTAACCTCGCCCGCCTCTCCGCCATCGTCCTCGTCGCCCTCTTTGCTGGTCGCGGTCTCGCCTCCGACCACGAAGCCATTGAGGAGGCCATGAAGAAATTTCACAAAGCCCCCAAAGGCACCGATCCCATCTGCAAAAAGATCGCCAAAGGCGAAGGCACCGAAGAGCAGCTGGCGGGCATCTTGAAAGCCTACGAAGGCATGCTGGCCAGCAAGCCCCCGCAGGGCGACGAAGCGGAATGGAAAAAGAAGTGTGAAGCCCTCATCACCGCCATCAAAGACGTGCAGGCGGGCAAAGACGGTGCCCTCGCGGCCTACGGAGAAGCCGTGAACTGCAAAGCCTGCCACAAAGACTTCAAACCCGATTGATCCCCCATTCTCCGATTCCCTTTGCAGGGCGACACCGGCCTCCCGGTGTCGCCCTTTTTGTGGGCGACCGGCAGCAGCGGCAAATAGCGGCCAAGGACGAGTCATGAGATGGTGGACGAGGTGGAGCGAGATGATTTGTGTGAGAGTTTACTTGCCGGAGGCACCTCCCACCTCAGCCATCGGTTTTCCAATCAGCTGCTCCAGTTGCGCCCGCGCCTCGATCGCCCCCAACTGAGAGTCCAGCACTGCATTCACCGACTCAAGGTACTGCGTCTGCAGCGCCGTGTAGGTGCTCACATCCAGTGCCCCCAGGCGATAGTGTTGATCCGCCTCTTCCGCTGATGCCTTGAACGCCGCCAGCGTGTCCGGCGGCCACTTCGCCAGCTCCTCCAGATACACCTGGCAGGCGCTCACATGGGAGGCCACCTCCTGCTCCAGTTTCCTCACCTCCGCCCTCAGCAGCGCCTCCGCCTGCACTCGCCGCGCCTCCGCCGCCTCGATTTTGCCCTTGTTTCGGTTCCACACCGGCAGCGGTAGAGAAATGCCCAGCCCATACTGCTGCTCCCGCGTCTCCGTCCTCTGATGCTGATAGTACGGAGCCACCGTGATCGACGGCCAGCGCTCATGCCGCGCCAGCTTTACCTCAAACCCCTGCTGCTCCACCTCCACCATCCGCGCCCGCAGCGCAAAGTTCGACTCCCGCGCCAGACTCAGCATCCGCTCCATGTTCAGACTCTCTCCCATCTCCGGAGAATTCGTCGAGATCTCCACCGCCTCCTCCGGAGCGGCCCCACGCAGTTGATTCAGCAAAAACCGCGCCTCCCGCTCCTCCCGCCGCGCCGATGTCGCCTGCACCCCCAGCGTCAGCGCCGTGCCTCGGATCAGTTGCGCCTCCAACCGTGGAGCCGCCCCCGCCGGATCGCGCTGCAGCAGCACATCCGCCAGAGATTGAAACCGCTGCGCCACCTCCGCCGCCGCCCGAACCCGCTGCTGCGCCGCCACCACACGCCACGCCGCCATCCGCACATCACCCGCCAGCTTCAGCTTCATCTCCTCCAATCCCAATCGCGCCAACTCCACGTCCTTTTCCGCGATCGCCCGCCGCAACGCCATCCGCCCCGGCCACTCAAAGGTCTGGCTCAGCGTCACCGTCCACGCCGGCCCATCCGACAGCCCCCCTCCCACCAGATCCTTCACCCGCCACGTCCCGATCGACGTCTGCAACTGCGGATTTTGCAGCGTCGTCGAATCCCGACCCTCCCCGTGAGCCACGGCGATTTGAGATTCGTAAAACTGCACCTCCGGGTGCGTCGCCACTGTCTCAGCGACCAGTTTTTCCAAAGCCACCGGTGCAGCCAAGCCCATCCCCCCACCGACCAAAGTCGCAAGGGCCAACACATTCAGAAATCGTTTCATTTGGATAAATAAAGAAAAATAAACAAGACAACCCGGAGACCAAACCGTGTGCAGATCCCATCACGGCGGAGCGCTACCCGGACGCACTCCTGCAGAAATTCCCATTCACACCCGCCCAACGCATACCCCAGCGACATCACGCCCTGAGACCGTTCAACGAATGCGCGTCAGCCGTCCGCAAAAGGTCATCCCTCCGCAGCAGCCACGCTCAGCATCACCGCATCAAAGCAGCCGCTGCACACCGCTCACCACCTGAACCGAAGGCGCATCAAGGCGCTCATCGATAGCTTCCGCTCCAACCCTCCATCCCGTCCAACGAAGGACGTCCTCTCCCCAATCCATCACTTCCCACGGCGCAGGCCGCATCTCCATCCACTGCCCATCGTGCGCCTGCGCAAAGTTGAACACCCATTCCGGCTCCATCATCGCCGGAATCACCTGGGCATGAGCCAAATGATCCCGATCCGACCGATCGCTCGCCATCAGCAGCAGCCACTTCTCCACCGCTTCATGATGATGGACTCGCAGAGCCTTCGCATGGGTCAGACGCACCGTCACATCCCCCTGCGTGCAAGTTACCGCCACCGTGTGATTCCCCGTCAAACTCGCCACTCCCACAGCCAATGCCGCATAGGCTCCCTGCTGAGCAAACAGCAGGCAGGCCAGCAAAGCCACAACCACACGGCGACCGCGTGACGGAGAAGTTGGAAGGGGAGGGATCAAAAAAGAGCGCGTTGTCGAACAGCCATACCAAACACCACCAACTCACCCATCTTTCCACAAAAATCTCACCCCCCCACACCCATCCCCTCCATCAGGCCCCTCAGCCATACCACCGCACCCACCATCGACGCCACTCCCATCAACACGTACAAAAACCGAAGATTCGACCGATCCAGATTCCCCACATAATGATCCACCACCGTGCTCGCTGTCGCGCCACTCACGAAAAGTATCACACACCAAAGCCACGCCCGGCTCACTCGGCGAGTATCGAAATACTCAGGAGCCATAGCAGCAGGATTCTCAAATCCACCCCACCACCAAAAACCGCCGATCAAAACCACCCATGCAGTGATCCGCCAAATGCCAAAATTAAATTCCATCGCTTGAGTCTCAGTTTGCTTTGAAACGGGGTACACCACGCAGCCGACTCATGTCAATCTTCCCCATCTGAGCCAACAGAAGAATCAGCCGCTCCCTGCCCGGGTAATCCGTGATTTCTTGCCACCGGTCCACCTTTCGCAAGGTCTCCAACATCTCTTTCAGATCCCTCTCCAACTCGGGCGATGGAGCAATCCAATTCCGCAACCGCCCCACCGCGCGCATGAGCAAAAGCGGCCCCGCAAGAATCACCTGTCCCAGCAAGTACGCAGGCCCAGTGATCCGATGCGCATACATCTCCACGACCACTCCGCCCCCTCCAGCTGGATTAAAATCGGGTCGCAAGGCCGAGTCCTGGTAGCCGTGGAAATGGGATTCTTCCCTCCACGTGCGCAGGCCTGACCAAGTCACTCCCAGCATCAAACACACCGCCAACACCTGCCTGCCCCAATCCGGTATTTCATCATGGAATGAATCCGCCACCCAGCC
>JAGRPD010000553.1 GCA_020439875.1 Verrucomicrobiales bacterium | reverse complement strand
ATGGCGTTGGGATGAGGCGGATGAAGGGAGAGCAGGGGGTCAAAGGCGGCGCAGGCCGTCCTCGGTCATGGGAGTGGGGATGGCTTCATCGATGGCGTCGATGCGGGCCAAGGTCTCCGCATCGAGAACGAGGTCGATGGCAGCGAGGCTTTCTTCGAGTTGAGCCACGGTGGTGGCCCCGATGATGGTGGAGGCGACGAAGTCATGTTGCTTGCTCCAGGCGACGGAGAGAGCGGTGACGGAGGTGCCGATGTCGCGCGCGATGTCTTGCAGGCGGGCCGTGGTCTCCAGCGTGCGTTCATTGACAAACCGACGTGCCATGCGCTGCTGGCGCGGTCCGCCCTGGCTGAGGTAATCGGTGAATCGGGCACCGGCAGGCAGGGCTCCGTCGTTGTATTTTCCGGTGAGGACACCGCCCCCGAGCGGAGAGTAGGGCAGCAGGCTGACGCCCTCCTGACGGCAGACTTGGGCGAGTTCGCTCTCGCAGCGGCGGTTGATGAGGGAGAAATTGTTTTGCACCGTGTCGAGGCGGCGCAGGTCGTGCTTTTCTGCCTCCCAAAGATTTTTCATCAGACCCCAACTGGTTTCATTGCTGCAGCCAATGGCGCGGACTTTGCCCTGATCGACCAGCTCGGTGAGCACGCTGAGGATTTCCTCCTGGCGGGTGCCGTGATCGGGCCAGTGGGTTTGATAAAGGTCGATGTAGTCCGTCTGCAACCGCCGCAGGCTGTCCTCGCAGGCGCGGATGATCTGATGGCGATCCAGGGCCGTGAGACCGTGGCGGATCTCGGGGCGGAACCACCCATGACCTGGGCCGGTGACTTTGGTGGCCAGCAGGATTTGATCCCGATACCCGCGCTGCTTCATCCAGCGTCCCACGATTTGTTCGGTGATGCCAAAAAGCTTCGCGCTCGGAGGCACGGGATACATTTCAGCCGTGTCGAAAAAATCGATACCAGCCTCCATGGCGCGATCCATGATGGTGAAGGACACAGCCTCATCAGCCTGGAGGCCGAAGGTCATGGTGCCCATGCAGATGTCGGTGACGTAGAGGGCGCTGCGGCCGAGACGTTTGCGAGTCATGGTGAGGAGTGGTCAGCAGGAGATTAGAGGGGGCGCGTGTCGTAAACCAGGACCTTGGCAAAGAGCGGCTTGCAGGCGTCCACGAAGCGTTGATGATCCGGGCAATCCGTCTGGTAGAAGTGGTGATCCTGGTCCGATTTGAAATCGAGACTCAGCGAGTAATCCCAGCTGTGATCCGTGACGGGACGCGGCTCGGTCGGAGCCGGCGTGCCAATGAGCCCACCCGCGAGGTAGGAGATTTGGGGGAGCAAGCGAAGTTCCGCCTCGAAAAAGGCACGTTGTTCAGCGGTGGCATCGGCGTTGAGCCAGAAATAGACATTGTGACGAAGCATAGGCCGCTAGTGAAGCCGGGAGAGCGGACGGCGCAAGGCTGGGAATTGGAGGCGTGGGAGGCGGGGACTTTGTAGAGGCGGGCAGTGACCGCCCGGGGGCGAGGCTGTAGAGGCGGGCAGTGACCGCCCGGGGGGGGCGAGGCTGTAGAGGCGGGCAGTGACCGCCTGGGGGGCGAGGCTGTAGAGGCGGGCAATGACCGCCAGGGGGGCGGGATGGCGGAGAGAATCGCCGTCTCAATCCTCGTCTCAATGCCCAGGCTTCTTCACATGATTGAAGGAGTCAGTGACCTGCCCCTCAAAGTCGGCCGGGTCACACCGGAAGTGCTCGTGAATCAGACGCACATCGCGGTAGAAGGTGATTCGCTCGCTCCCACAGGTCTCGCCCTTCCTCCTTGATGATGGCGAGCAGGTCGGGGCTGTCGGCGGATGAGGCGGATGAGGCGGTTGCGCACGGGGTGGCTGGGGGCGTTGAGGGTGGCGTGCAGGTGGGTGAGGAAGTCGCGTTTGCGCCGCCCAAAGAAGCGCTTGCTGACGATCTCTTGCACGGCGGGCGTGGCTTTGTCGCGCAGGTCTTCGAGGTCGTCCCACTCTTTTTCCAGTTTCGTCACCTTCTTCTGAAAGGCGAGCAGGCGCTTGGCAAAGTCGATGACGGACGTGGCGGTGTCGTAGTCGCCCTCGTTCATGGCCTTGGAGCCTTCATTGCGGATGCGCTTCTCTTCCTCTTCGAGGGACTCGGCCAGCAGACGCAGCGCGGCGGAGACGTGAACACGACTTCAAGGCCAGAGGCCGAGCTTTTGCAAGGCTTTCAGCCTTGCTGCCCTGCCGGGAAAGGAAAAGTGGACATCAATCGGATGCGCTTGGCGTGACGAGGTGACAACCACGTTGTCCTCATGTACATCCGTGACCAGCAGTGTGCCTGCGTCACCGCCATCAATCCAGAACCGGGATTGCTGGCTGCCCTGATTTTCTTGCTCGAGGCCCTGTGCTTCCAGCAACTCCACCATCTCCTCCCAGCCCGGATGACGTCCAGCGATGAAGGGCTGTGAGAGCAGAACATGCAGATGAGAGTGCTCCAAGTAGAGTCCGTAAAGCCGGATGTGATCGCCAAAGAAATGATTCGCCAGCAGGTGATCCGTTAGATAGTCGAAGAGGTGTTCTGCAGGCTTGTAAAAGATTTCGAAAGTTTCCAGGTCGATCAATCTCGGATCATAGTCCTTGATCACACAGTTGGATCCAATCGGCGCGACCACTCGGTGTTCGAGGCCCTGACCCACAAACATCGCTTCTTCCAGCAGCTTCTTCACAGCTGCGGTGTCTAGCATCAGGCTCGTTTCATGGCCGAAACGGGCGAGTGCGCGTATTTCCGGCTCTGCTGGATCCGTTGGATCTGCTCCAGCGTCACCGGCCCCTGCGTCAGCCACAGCTGCCGCCGCGCCTCGGAGAAGTCCTTGCGGACCTCCGCATAGGGCTTCAGCGTTTTGGAGATGTGTTGAATCGAGGCCATGGTGCGGTTCCAAGTTAAGCAAAGGTGCTTCGTTGTCAGGAATGACGCAAGCTGAATGTCCATGGCGAAACTGGTGCGGATGTCCTGAATGCGGCGCGTCAGCTCCTCAAAGTAGTCATTCCCGGCCTGCGGATTCTTCAGCCGCTCGTCATCCAGGATGAAGGCCTTGGTGATGTATTCCTTCAGCTTGTCCGCCGCCACCGTGCTGCGCACCCGGAAACTCAGCGCCATGTCCAGGTTGTAGTGGGCCACCTCGTAGTTTTTACCGTCTGCGGCAGTTGTTCGGAGAAACCGAACAACTGAAACCTCCTCCAGTTCCTCGTCCTCTAAAATGTGCTTGATGTGCTCGCTAATGGTCCCCTTGGCCTTGCCAAAGAGTTCCGCGAGCTGCTTCTGACTGAGCCAGAGCGTCTGCTCCACCAGGCGCACGTCCAGCTTGATGCGTCCGTCCTCCGACTGGTAAATGAGAAACTCGCCGCAGGGCGATGGGGCTGGGGTCAGATCACTCATGGCCTCAACGATTCATCATTCGTCATTCTGCATTCATCATTTCACCCGCCTTCCTCCTTGATGATGGCAAGCAGGCCGGGGCTGTCGGCGGTGAGGCGGATGAGACGGATGAGGCGGTTGCGCACGGGTGGCTGGGGGGCGTTGAGGGTGGCGTGCAGGTGGGTGAGGAAGTCGCGTTTGCGCCGCCCAAAGAACCGCTCGCTAACGATCTCCTGCACGGCGGGCGTGGCCTTGTCGCGCAGGTCTTCGAGGTCGTCTCATTCCTTTTCCAATCCGGCCACCTTCTTCAGAACGGCGAGCAGGCGCTTGGCAAAGTCGATGACGGACGCGGCGGTGTCGTAGTCGCCCTCGTTCATGGCCTTGGAGCCTTCATTGCGGATGCGCTTCTCTTCTTCTTCGAGAGATTCGGCCAGCAAGCGCAGCGCGGCGGAGACGTCGTCGGTGTTTGGAACGGAGGGTTTCATCAAAGTCAGTTGTTGGCTGCTAGATCGTCACATGTACCACCACACCGCACAAAATCAGCATGAGGATTGCCCAGTAGTTTCTCAAGCAGGCGTTTGAAGGAGGGCACCTTGCTCAGGCGGTTGGTGCTTGGCGCTTTCTGAATGATTCGCACAGCATCGAGCCGGTCGGTATAGCGCGCATTGCGACCTTTGAACTGGGTGAACAAACGCATGAGGTGTCCTTTCGGGTCCTGATCGTTTTGTGGCTTCCTGATCCGGGGAATTGAAGCGGGATGCGATGGCGTCGAAAAATACTCAGACAAGGCCCGCTCATCGGCAAGCACCCAGGTTTCCAGGGCCTTGATGATGCAGATGAGATCGATCGAATCTTCCTGCTCCACCTTGGCGAGTTGCTTGCGTAGCTCTTCGCACTCGTCTTTGCACTTGATGGCACGTTTGGGATCAAGCTCGTCTTCCCACTCTGGATGAAGATCCCAGACTACGAAGACTCGGTCACATTTCTCAATGGTCACGAGAGCTTCGGCGGCTTGGATGCCTTCACGGAAAAGGCTGCCTTTGTCGTTCATCGCACGCACGACGACTTGAGTGTCAGGTGACAGTCGGCGCACCAGACAGCGCAACACGCGTTCATCAGCACCTTCACGACAGCATTCCAAGACCAGTCCAAGTTTCTGAATCATGGCTATTCACGATTGCTGAGGGTTCCCATGGCATACAACCGTCCAGGGGCAAACTGGCGGCTCCACTCTTGAACTTGCTCGTCCTCCGCTGGCCTCGTGAAGGTAGGCGGCTCATCCGGCTTTCGTTCGACGAGCACCAGATGCTTCAGCGCGAGTTGATCCATCAGGTAAGGCGAATGGGTGGTGGCGATAACTTGTGTGCTGCCACTTTCCACCGCCGAACGGATTTCCTCAATGAGCAGACCGATGGTGCGGGGATCGAGTCCGTTTTCGAGTTCGTCCACAAACAGGACTTTGGGTGCAAGCGTGGGGTGGCGGAGACTGGCGAGGAGGGCCAAAATTCGCAACGTTCCGGTCGACAGCACCCAGCTGGGAAGGTCGAACTCCCGGTTCTTTCCCTTCTCCCTCATTTGCAGAAAGATTCGGCTTTCGATCAGGTCTTTCACGACCGTTGGGCGCAGTTCTCTGGCAAAGGGCAAGACCATCCGCAACATGTCGATGAGGTCATTGAAGGCAGATTTATCGGCTTCATAAAACGCCAAAAGGTATTCGGCAAGATTCATGCCGCTCTTCGAGAGCATCTTGGCACCTCTTTCGAAGATGCGTTTCTTTGGACCACCCATCAGGGCGGGGTTCAGATTGAGAAAGGACCACTCGTCGACCGGGACATGTCCATCCATGGACAGAAGGGACTCATAAAAGTCCAAAGGTGGCAGCGTCTTCGCGGTTCCTCCGCCCGACCGTTCTTCCACATCGCCAGACCCCTCCCGAGTGCGCTGAAAGCGTCGATGAAGTTTTACGAATTCCTTTTTGAAGTCCGGGCCACCCTTCTCCAGGAGAATGCTGATCTCAGACTTGGCGGAGTAGCCGGTCGATCCAGTGTGGCCGGAAAACTCGAAACTCATGGCATTGGTTGCCCATGGGTTGCCGACGGGTCCGTGGTGGTGTGGCGCGGTCTTATTCCAAATATGTGCGAACTCATGCCAGTCGCCTATCGCTTGCTCCAGATCGGTCTTTACCATTCGCTGCACGAACTCCATGGCCTCAATGATGGAACTCTTGCCGGCACCGTTATTGCCGACAAACACGGTGAGGGGAGTTAGGCCGATCGTGCCGCTGTCGTGGATCGCTTTGAAGTTGCGAATGCGGACTGACTTGAGGGGCAGTGGCTTCTTGGTCATGCGAGGATACCCCGTTGCAGGAGGCGGGTGTAGGTTTGGGCGGTCTGGAGGCGGACGGACTCGGGGACGAGCGGGAAGGTGCTGAGGATGTGGGTGAATTCGTCCTCGGTCAGGTCGTAGAGCTGGGCCACGAGGGCGTCGATCTCGGCGCGGGTCGTCTGGCGGGCGGCGGGTTCGGTGAGGCCGTGCGTCTGGTGCGTGGCGCGCTTGCCAAAGACTTCCTGCAACAATGCGTCATAGGCCGCGCTCGTGCCCACCAACCGAGCCGCTCGCTCCACCAGCGGGCGGAAGGCGGCGTCCTTGTCAGTCAGGCGTGGGATCGGGAGTTGCTGCATGTAGAAGAAGTTGCAGTGATTTGTGATCTTCGTCCGGATCATCCAGTCGATCGTGAAGCTGTTAAATAACGAAACGATGCTCAGAAGCGTTTGAAGGGGCAACTCAGTCGCGATCATTGACAGAGTGTTAGCTGTAAAAACATTCGGCGGCAGAATGGTCGAGACTAGAGTCCGCTCGTTTGTGTTTGCTGTGATGTCACGAAAGGCAGCTCGGAAGCTCTGATAGTGCATCAGTTCCTGTTTCTTCACGTCCGCTTTCAACGACACTCGTCCGGTATCTTCATCCACCCAATAGCGAGGCTTGTTATAGTCGGAGGTGAAGTGCCAGATCATTTTTCCTTCAAAGAGTGGCAGAGCCTTCCTCGCCGGGGCACGCAAGAAAATCCCAATATCATCAGTCATGTGAAACTCACGTCGGAAGGAGAGATTCCACGATTCAGCCAATTGTTCGCCAAGTAGAGGAAACTGAAGCAGTTTCTTGGCGACTTGTATGTCGAGGCTCTGCCTGAATTCGGGGAAAGACAAAGAGTCGGGAGACAGCTTTTCGACCAAATCGAGAGTGATCTCCAGCGACTCCTCGCCAGGGAAAGAAGCCAGTTCCCCGACATCATGGCGCATGAAGCGGGCGGGGAACCGGTCGGTATGGCCGCTGTTTTCGTAGCTGAGGACGACGAACTTGAAGGAGCGATGGACGCCTTCGAAGATAGCCCTTCGGTTCTCAAAGCAGAAGAGACCGGTGATGCGGGTGGTTTCAAACAACATGCGGCGGAGCTGCGTGGCACCGAGGTCGGTGTAGATGCCGCTGGGGATGACGATGCCGCAGTAGCCATCCTTCCGCAGGAGGTGGCGGGTCTGCTCGGTGAAGAGTTTGTAGAGATTCAGGTCAGTGGTGGCCTTCCGTCCGTTGATGATGGCGGTCTGGTTGGCGTATTGGGCGGCGTTGCGGAACCAGAGGTTCACATGCGGGAAGCCGGAGAGGTAGGCCAGCCATTCATCCCGCAGCTCGCTGTCCTTCTTGATGAGGGCGGCTTTTTCCTCCTCGAAGTCCTCCAGGCGCATGGCGTTCTTCGTGACGGCCTCGCTGTGCTTCTGGAAGAACTCCTTGGCATCCGGCTTGAAGTTTTCCCAAGGTGGATTGGTGATGATGGCATCGAAGCCGCCGCGATTGGCGATGACTTCATCGAACTCATAGGCCCAGTGGAAGGGATCGAGAGCTTTGATGTCCTTGAGCGTGATCCTGCGCTTCTCTGGCTTGCCTTCGGTGCCCTTCTTGGCGTCCCAGGTGGCCTGATGGAACTCGATGCCGAGACGGTGGAAGTCCTCCAGCAGGAGCTTGTTCAGCACGGCGCGGGCCTCATTCTTGATCTGCTCAATACCACGCTTCACGGAGACGAGGTCCTCAATGTAGGCGGTGGCCTGCTTGTAGAGGGCGATGCGGCGGTTTTTCTCCGCCAGCAGCTCGCCGTATTTCTTGCTGTGCAGGCTGGCGAGGAACTCGGCCTCTTTTTCTTTCTGGGAGGGCTTGATGGAGATCTCCACATCAAAGCCCAGCTCGGCTCCCTGGCCGCCTTTGAGCTTCAAGTGGGCCTGCTTCCCGGCGGGGAGGTGTTGCTTGTCAAAGGCGGCGGAGTCCACCTTGATGAGGCCGATGAGGGAGTTCCCGGAGAGGATGTTGAACTCGATATTCGGCAGCGGCTCCAACTGATCCCGTGACTCGGCACTGGCGACGAGGGCGAGGAAGAGCCGGAGCTTCGCGATCTCCGTGGCCTCCTCCATGATGTCCACGCCGTAGATGTTTTCGGTGATGATCTTCTTTTTCAGCCAGTAGGCCACCGGGGCCTTGTGCTTCTGCTTTTCGAAGTCGATCCACTGGAGCACGGGCTTGTGATTCAGCGCCTCACAGCGGCCCACGAGGGCGGTGACGATGCCGAGCAGCGTCTTCATGGCGGCGACGAGGAAGGCGCCCGAACCGCAGGCGGGATCAAGCAGGGAGATGCGCGGGATGACATCCTGCAGGAGCTTTCCACACAGCGGGCCATCCGCATGGAGGAGGATGTCGTCCATGCTCTCGAAGCGGCGGGGTGCTGGAAATTTCTTCGGCGCGGAGAGGTGCATTTTCTGCCTCACCTCGAAGCCGTCGTTCGCCGCATCGAGCAGGAGGCGGTGGATTGTCTGGTCACACAGGTATTCGGTGATCTCCGGGCAGGTGTAGTAAGCGCCGAATTCCTTCTGGTTGATGTATTTTTCGAAAATGTAGCCGAGCACGTCGGGATTGATCTCGCGGTCATCGCCGCCGGGCGTGTCATCGAGGCTCCATGAGTAGGAGCGAAAAAGATCGAAGAGGCCCTCGAAGAATTTGTCTTTGATCTTAATGCGGCGGTAGGGGCCGTTGAGCAGGGCATCGGTCTCGATGCGGCTCT
>JAGRPD010000552.1 GCA_020439875.1 Verrucomicrobiales bacterium | reverse complement strand
AGCCTGCAGGGCGTAGCTCGACTCTCCCGAGTCGAGCCTCGGTGCGCGGAAAGCCGGACGGTGCCGAGTTTTCAAGGAAGCACGCCCTGCCCACTGCGCCTTCATTCTTCACACAGATGGGCTGGTTTTGGGGCGTTCTCAATCCGTGCGCTGCCTCCTTGGACTGCTGTTTTGCTGCACGCTCGCCCCGGCGGCGGAGCGTCCGATGAACGTGCTTTTCCTCTGCATCGATGACTTGCGCCCGGTCCTCGGTTGCTACGGCGGTGCGGCGAAGACACCGAGCATCGACCGGCTTGCGGCCGAGTCGGTCGTGTTTCAGCGGCACTACGTGCAGTTTCCGTCCTGTGGTCCGTCGCGCGCGAGCATGCTGAGCGGTCGCCGCCCGGATTCGCTCGGCGTGTATGGCAACAGCGGCACGGATGTCGCCGCCAGTGATCCCGCCAAACCCACGCTGCCGCTGCTGTTCAAGCAAAACGGCTACACCACCCTCAGCTTCGGCAAGGTCTATCACAGCAAGGGCAACGCGCCGGGTTGCGGCTGGAGCGCGCAGGCCTGGCATCCGCCGAGCTGGGATTGCTACGTGAACTTCAGCGAGAGGGAACGCAAGAAGCAGAACCTTGGCGACTGGCGGCCCGCGATGGAGATCTACGACGGCGCGGACTCGCTGCACGGCGATTACCAGACTGCGGACCAAGCCATCGCGGCGCTGGAGCAACATCGCGACAAGCCCTTCTTTATCGCTGCGGGTTTCTACAAGCCGCATCTGCCTTTCGTCGCGCCGAAACGATTCTGGGATCTGTATCGCGACGACGAAATCAAACTCCTGCCACCGCCGCAACGCGCTGAAGGCGCTTCCGATCTTGGTTATGCCTTCAACGAACTCGCGTCCTACGGTCGCGAGGATCACACCATGTTCAGCAGCGAAAAACCGCCCTCCGAAAAAGAGGCGCGCGATTTGATTCACGCCTACTACGCGGCGGTGAGCTTCACCGATTCGCATGTGGGGCGGCTCCTCGCAAAGCTCGACGAACTCGGCCTGCGCGACAGCACGGCGGTTGTTCTTTGGAGCGATCACGGATTTCATCTCGGTGATCAAGCGCGGTGGGCGAAGTGGACGCAGTTCGAGGCCGACATGCGTTCGCCTTTCATGATCCGTCTGCCGGGCCAATCGGTGCCCGCACGCTCCTGCGAGGCCCTGGTGGAAAGTGCGGACATCTATCCCACCGTCGCCGCCATCGCGGGCCTGCCTTTGCCCGCCCATCTCGATGGCGTGAGTCTTCTGCCGCTGCTCCAAGGCGAGGTCACCACCGTCAAAGACCACGCCCGCAGCCAGGTCGCCGGATTGCAAACGAGCAAGGCCTTCATGGCCTACAGCATCCGCACGGCGACGCATCGCTACGTTGAGTGGAGGGATCGCTCGCAGGCAAACAAGCTCGTGCATCGCGAGCTCTACAATCTGGCCGAGGTGACGCACGAAGTGAAAAACATCGCCGATGACCCGGGCCAACGAGCAATCATCGAGAAGCATCATCAATTGATCGAGAACGGCTACCCGTCGGTGCAGGGTGTGGAGCCCGATCGACCCGCCGGCAAACCCACCCGCAAAGAACGCCGCGCCCGGCGCGAAGCGGCAGGGCTTCAGCACTAAAGAGGCAATTGGGGGAGCAGTCGTAATGAGGGCGACTCGCCCTCACTGCTCGTTTCATGTTTGCGCAATCCCTGCGCGAACCTGCCGCCGAAATCCAATGAACCCGGACGGCTTGAGGGTTGAACCCGATCAGCCCTCAAGCGAAGGACCCTCGTGGAAGGTTGGCGGTCCCTTACCCGTTCACGGCTGACGGCGGCGGCATCGCCGTTGAGGTGATGCTTCGGTGATGGTTAACGTGCATGCGGGTGTTTGCGCACTCCGTTCAAATATAGTGCTTGAATGGCATTGGCGGCACTTCGTGTTGTTTGGGCACGCTCAAGAGGACCTCGCCCACGTCATCAGCGAACTTGAGAGTGACAGGATCGCCGTCACCAAAGCGGCAGCTGTTGTAGTTGAGCTTGGTTAGTCCAAGAATGTCTTTCAGCACTTGAACGATGTCTTCCTCGCCCCGGACAATATTGACCTCCAGCGGAAGTGGCACTTCCTTGCCCGGATAGGTGCCAAGGCTTGGCAAATAGCCGTTCGTCATCAGGATAGCCGAGGTGTCGCTTTGTATCCACGCCAGCCCGCGCATGACGGGTTGGCCACTGTTGGGACGGTAAAGCCTCAGGTTCTTTGCATCTCCGATCTGCACACCTACGACTTGGGTTTCTTCACCCGCCGCGCGTTCGAAGCCTGCCCACTCTTTGTCATCAAAACGGACTCGTCCGTGAATGAAGACTTGAGTGGGAGGGTCTCCGTCGTGGGTGTCCTTGTATGATTCGATTGCGGATGTGAGAAGTGCCTGGGCTGCCTCGCCGCTCAGATGGAATTGCCCGCTCTCAGGGGAATACCAGGGACCATTGTGGCCCTTGAAGACAACTCCATCGCCCGAGTTGAGAAACATTTGAGCCGCACAGCATGCGTCTGCTTCGGTGGCACCCTTGTCATCTTTCTTGAACACGAGTCCCAAATAGCAAACACCCGGGCGCACCCCATCGAGCTGCCACGGCCGTCCCGCCACCTTGTAATAGATTGCTGAGCAGATGTTCCACGCGATCTGGCTGAGCATCGTGCTGTAGTTGACCTTTGGCTTGCCATCCACTCTCAGAAACTCGTGATGCGCAATGGTGCTCTCCAGCAAAATCTGCGTGAGTATGCCGTGCTTCAGCATTCGCCCCTTTAACTGATGATGGAAGTCAGGCTTGTGCAGGTAGGGCTCGGCTTCTTGCTTCAGCTCCTCAAATGGAAGCCAGTCTCCAGACCCTACCGTGATCGCCTGTTTCCTGCTGATCATCGATTTCGTCACCACCCGCTCGGCGAAAGGCACTTTGGATTCGGGGCGGCACCTCTTCTTCACGATGTCGGGAATCACCACGAACCATATGTCTGGCGGAACGTCCTCGTTCTTCTGATGCTTGACGATACGGAAAAGGAAGTGACCCACCGTCTCATGCACGCGCTTGTTCACGTCGTCGATGTTGACCACACGCATCAGTGCTGGCTCGTCGATCTCGATCACAGCGTTGGGTTCTGCGGGCCATTCGATGCCAAATGCCGCCTCGAACCCTGGGAATGGCGGTCTTCCCTGCGTCTCCTCGGAAATTGGATTCTGGATGCTCTGAACCCAGTCCTTTAGGCGACGAATGCCGTCTGGGGTGCCGATCACACCATAGTTCACTGAGTTGCGCAGTTTTTGAAAGGGTCCGAGTAGAGCCAGCCCGTGTCGAGGATCTTCCATTGCTTGGCCGTGCCCGAATAGAAGGCGGGGTTCAGGCAAATGAATCAGTTGGAAGTCTGACGTCATTGATCTTCCTCCCCATCGTCTGGTTCATCTTCATCTTCGTCCTCAGTGACCTCGTCACCCTCCTCCTGCGCGTCATCATCGGCCAACTCTCGGAAATCTCCACGGCCAAAGCTGACAGGACTGTCAAACGTCAACGGGCGAGTGGAGACAGTGAAGGCTTCGTCATCCCCGCACGGCACTACAATGTGGCCGAAATAGTCTGGATCCCGCAAAAAGGCCATCGCGGCCATCATGCAATCGAGCCATTTGTTGTTGAACCAAAGCTTGCACTGCGACCGTCTAGCCTTGTGCATTTGCTCTGGTGGCAGGGGAATGCCGTTCTCGGTGATCATCACGTGTGAGCGGATCGCCATACAAAGTCTCGGCCAGCGCAGCATCTTGGCTTGGATGGCGAAATGCCAAAGCCGCTTCTGAAGGGTGCCATCGCGCTTGAGCGGGCGGGCCACCAGTTGCCGGTGGGAAGGCCGGCCGCTTGGCAGCGGAACAACGGGCGTGAAGTGAACCTTGTCCTTCGCATCTCGGGCGAAGCCCAGCGGATACCAGTAGCAGCGCTGATCGCCTGACATGTCGTAGGCCAGAAGGCCCGCGCTTTCGCAGCGAGCTTGCCATGCCTGTTTCACTAGAGAGGTCACGATGTTCCTCGCCTCGGTTTTGTCCAACCGAAGTCCCTTGTGCCCCTGGTGTTGGAACTCCCAAAGATCAAAATCCACCGTCTCGACAAGCAACATTCCGTTGTCCTCGAGGCGACGAGCCATGCCAGCTTTGGCCTCGAAGGAAAAGATGCCGCCTTTCTCTCGATAGTTGGGCACTCCCAGATCAAGCTCTCGCGCTCCTTCATCCTTTAGAGGCACCTCCAGCGAGTGGAGGTAGATCCGTTCCGGCATGTCGTTGATGGGGAACCAATTGCTAGAACAAAGCTCGTGATCGTTTGTGACATCGGTCTTCTTTCGCTCGTGATTGCTCCACCAATCGGCCACGGCACCGGGGTTGAAGCGCTCGTCTTTCGGGATGTCGTCACGCTCCAGTTTCTTTACCAACCGAGCAAGGGCAGGAGCCCAACCGGCCGTGAAGTCAATGATGCCCACTTGGGCTAGCCGGATGTTCGCCTCGGAGTCTGGCAGACCATCGATCCCCAAGGGTATGATGAAGTCTTTGAGCTGTTTTTCTTTCGCCACACGACCGGCAACAGAGACTTCATTGAGCACGCTGTCGCGATTATTAGAATGACGGGAGAGCACCCACAGAAACTTTGTTGTCTTGGTGCGAATAGCCGTCTCGATGTCGGACCAAAACTTCTCACCGCCCAGCAACTCAGTTTGATCACACCACACGGGATAGCCCAGCGAGGCAAGGCGAAGTGCCACCCAGCGAGTGAACTCGTTGTCTTTGGCTTCATTGGCATGGCTTAGGAAGATCATTGTGAGAGGGCTTACCAATTTACCGAAGCCGCCTCAGCGTCTTCGAGTTCTTCTCTGCGGCGCCCGTAGCCGTGTTTTTCGATGAGCGTGCGGGCTTTGGCGAGTTCGGCCTTGGGATCGACGGGGTCTCCATTCGGCATTCGCCATTCGTCCTTCGTGCTTCCCGCCAAGCGGGCGCGGTGGAGGTGGACATCG
>JAGRPD010000050.1 GCA_020439875.1 Verrucomicrobiales bacterium | reverse complement strand
GCTGAACTCGAGAAAGAAATGGATGAGTGGGAGAAGGATGAGTACACGCCGTGGTTCAGCAGCGACGATGACGAAGAAGACATCGAAGACGAATACGCCGCTGAGCAGCGCCGTCAGGCCGACCCCAAACCCGCCAGCAACAACGTCCCCGCCAGCGCGGATCTCCCACCTGACGCACCCGCCGAAAAACCCGCCTCCGACGAGCCCTCTTTGGAAGACTTCTCCCGCCGGGATGAAGCCGCCCAAGGCAGCGTCTCCGATCTCGACGCGTCGCCTGAGTCCGACGAAGACAGCTCAGGAGAAAGTGGAGAACCCAAACCGCCTCAATCCTGAAGGTGACCCGTGAATCCCAGCCTGCCCCAAGCTCGACGGCAGGCTGGGATCACTACCCCGCTCTGGATGCGCTCTATCGCAGCTGGATCGGCCCCCATCTGCATCACGGCCTGTGGTTGACTCCGACCGAGTCTCTCCCACGCGCTCAGCAGAACCTCGAAGACCGCGTGCTCACCGCGCTCGGCCCATTGAGCGGACGTCACGTCTGGGACATCGGCTGCGGCTACGGCACCCTGGCGCGGCGGCTCCACCGCGAGGGAGCCGCCTCCGTCACCGGCTTCAACCCCCAAGCTCAGCAACTGCCCAGCGATCCCGCCATCCATTGGCGCGCGCAGGCCTGGCCACCGCCCCTCTCTGAAATGGCCGCACCCGCGCCGGATGCCCTCGTCTTTTTGGAGTCGCTGGAGCACATGCCCGATCCTCCCACCGCGCTCTGCTCCGCCGCCACCGTCCTCTCACCAGCCGGACGGCTTGTCATCGCCAGTCTGCTGCCCTCCCACTTCCCAGATCCCCTGCTCCGTCGCACCTTGCCCCTGGCCCGTTACAGCCTCCATCTGCCGCCCGTTCAGGAAATCGTCCGTCACCTCGACGCTCTCGGCTTTTCCTCCATCCACGTCACCGATCTCACCACCGCCGTCCGACCCACCTGGCCGCACCTCATCCGCGCCATGGGACGCCGCGCGCTGCACCATCCCTTGCAGACCTTGCGCTGGGCAGCCTCCCATCCCGCTCATGGCCTGCGGTTCGCGCTCGGTAGCCTCGCCTTTTGGCATCACCTCCACAGCAGTCGGCTGCGCTACGTCCTCATCGTGGCCGATCACGCCCCGGATCGCACCCATTGCTCGATGGAAAAAGCCACTGGGTGACTCGCATCCACGCCGTGCCGCTCGCTGCGCACCCGCCGCCAGTCGGCCTGCACCCATCCCGGGAAGCGCACGCCCTCTCCCAGCTCCGCCTCTACCCGCGTCAGCCACATCACCTGCATTTGCGGCATCGCTGCCGCGTAGGCCGCCGCCCCACCGATGACCCAAAGCTCCCCGCCCCCCCGCTGCGCCACCCGATCCCGCGCCTCCTCCACCCCCGACACCGCCTCACCCACCGCAGCCCCCAGAGGCCGCCGCGTCAGTACCAGAGGCCAATGCCCCGGCTGAAACCAACCCTGCATCTCCTCAAACGTCCGCCGCCCCACCAGCAAAGCTTTTCCTGCGGTCACCGCGCGAAAATGCGCCCGATCCACCGGCAAATCCCACGGCACTCCGCGCCCAGTCGAGATGAAACCATCGCGCGAGACCATCGCCACCCCCACCAGTAGCACCGGAGAGGCCTCGTCAGCCCGCTCACTCACCGCAGCAACAGCGTCTCCCCCTCGTGCAGCACCTTGACTCGCTCTCGCAGACCCAGCCGCTGCGCCTCCCGCTCCAGCCGCTGCACCGGCTCCTGCATCGGCTCGCCCCCCAGCGGAAACGTGTCGTGATGCATCGGCACCAAATCTTTCCCGCCCAGCATCTGAAACGCCGCCAGCGCCTCCTCGGGATTCATGTGCACCGGTCTCCCGCTCGGCGCTTCGTAAGCCCCGATCGGCATCAGCGCCAAATCCAAATCACCAGCCCGCTCCCCGATCTCCGCGAACCCATCAAACATCGCACTATCGCCACAGTGAAACACCGTCTTCTCCGGACCCGTCAGCAGGTAGCCACCAAACTTTCGATGCGTATCGTGAATCATCCGTGCCCCCCAATGCCGCGCTGGTGTCATCATGACGTGCAGCGAGTTGAACCGGGCGGACTGCCAGGTATCCAGCTCCACGATGCGACCAAAACCGCAGCGCTTCACCAGCTGACCCACGCCCGTGGGTACGATGATCGGCTGACCCGCCGCCAGCTTCCTCAGACTCGGCAGATGCAGATGATCGTAGTGCGCATGGGTGATCAA
>JAGRPD010000551.1 GCA_020439875.1 Verrucomicrobiales bacterium | reverse complement strand
CCCCAACGGAGCCGGAAAGACCACCACCTTCTACATGATCGTCGGTCTCGTCCGCCCCAACGCCGGACGCGTCACCTTCAGTGGCCAAGACACCACGCTCGAGCCCATGTACCAGCGCGCCCGCCTCGGCATGGGCTACTTACCGCAGGAAGAATCCATCTTCCGCCGCCTCACCGTGCGGGAAAACATCCTCGCGGTGATGGAGACCCAAAAATTCACCGCCCAGGAACGCCGCGACCAGTGCCAATCCCTGATGGAAAAATTCGGCATCGACCACGTCGCCGACAACCTCGCCATTACCCTCTCCGGCGGTGAAAAACGCCGCCTCACCATCGCCCGCTCCCTCGTCACCGAGCCCAAGCTGCTCATGCTCGACGAGCCCTTCAGCGGCGTCGATCCCATCGCCGTCTCGGAGATCCAGGAAATCATCCGCATGCTCCGCGCCGCCGGGCTCGCCATTTTAATCACCGATCACAACGTCCGAGAGACGCTCAACATCGTCGATCGCGCGTATCTCATTTACGAAGGCCGCGTCATGCTTCACGGCACCAAAGACTACCTCGTCAATGATCCCACCGCCCGCCAGCTTTATTTAGGAGAAGACTTCCGCATGTGAACCCGGACCCTCCGGTCCCACCTTCACCACCCCTTAAACCCCAAACCCCGAGGACAACAACCGATGCAAGTACACAACGTCAACCTGCCAATCGTCGTGACCGGCCGCCATGTGGACATCACCGATGCCATGCGCGACTACGCCAAGAAGAAAGTCGAAGGCCTCCACCTCGACTACCCCCGCATCATCGAAGCCAAAGTCATCCTCGACGTCGAACAAGGGCGTCGCCAATCCGCTGAGATCATCCTCTTCTGCGCCAACCACATCGTCATCGAAGTCAAATCCACCACCGACGACATCTACGCCGCGACCGACGAGTCCATCAGCAAAATCGCCCGCCGCATGCGGAAGTTTAAGACCCGCATGCTCAAAAGCCACCGCCCTCGCAAAAACTCCACCATTCGCGAGGTCGAAGAAAAGGTTTACAGCGAAGCCTCCCTCGAGTCCGAGGAAGACAACGTCCCCCACACCTACGTCCACAAAGAGCCCCATCGAGTCCGCCCTCTCTATCCGGATGAAGCCATCATGGAACTCGAGATCAGCGAAAAACCCTTCGTCGTCTTCCACAGCCAGGACACCCATCGTCTCGCCATCGTGTACCGCCGCAAAGATGGTGATTACGGCCTCATCGAACCCGACGTCACGCCCGCCGAACTCGGCGTGGACACCGCCACCGCCTAAATCACCAACCACTTCCCCCATCGGCCCGCCCTGCCTCCAGCAGCGCGGGCCTTTTTTTGCCAAGCCAAAACCAACTGCATCCCTTCCTGGGCCAGCGTGTTGATTGGCATTGTGGGCATCATCCTTGAGGCGTCCACTGCAAGGCACCCTCGATTAATCGATGCTGGGGGGAGTTGGACAGGATTTGAAGCAGGGAGTCTCGCGCACGTAGCATCTCGGGGCGCGTTAGATGGAAGGATATCTTGCGACCAGAATGCAAGATAATAGCCAATGGCCACGGACGGACATCCGCAATGTCAGTCAGCGCAATGCGCTCAAGATCCCGCCCGCAGCGACGCAATAGGATGCCGTCGGCTGAGATGTGGTAGCTGCGATGGATAGAACGGCAGCCAAGAAGCCAGAACAACGGCAAAAAAATAACAGGCATTCCGATTGCGAATCGAATTGTATAGGACCAAGAGTGGCCACCCAAAACGCCTGCAAGAAAGCCAGAAACGCAGAAAAGGCATCCGAGACACAAGAGAAGCCGATACCACTCGCGCCGATCGAATGAGAACTCATCAGGGGGTACGTGCATGGTAAAGCGAGCGAAACAAGGCCGCAGCTTTATGGCCATGCACCCACCGCAGTCAAGCTTTCCGTGTCGAAAAAAACGGAGTTACCGCAGTTCACCCTCTTTGCCACGATCAATGGAATGCTTCCTATAGCTACTAGCGCTAGACCCGCTAGCAGCCTCTACCCACGCCCCCCGGGACCAACAGAAGCGTCGGAGGAGGCTCAAAAAGGGGGCTGCCATCTCGACATTTTTCACCACCATCTCACCAAATCTGATGCACGCTTCATCAAGGGTATCCACGAGGACTCCGCTGCGTTCCACAATCAGACAACCTCTATTTTTCGACTCCATATCGCTCTCGAACCGAGTCTCGAACGA
The DNA here is from genome assembly GCA_020439875.1 of Verrucomicrobiales bacterium. Lineage (GTDB taxonomy): Bacteria > Verrucomicrobiota > Verrucomicrobiia > Verrucomicrobiales > Verrucomicrobiaceae > JAGRPD01. Next base: position 4,800 of record JAGRPD010000551.1, on the reverse strand, counting down.
GTACGATGATCGTGAACACACCGAGCACTGTCCCAAATGGAAAATGCAAACAGTTGATCCCTGAAACAAACAAAGAGAATGTCCGGTGTTTCCTCGAGCGGATAAAGAGCCCGGAAAGCAAATTCAAAATGCCTGTACCAACCATCCAAATTCCAACGACAAGGTAGAACCATTTGAAAATGGCAAAGAAATCCACTGGCATGGGTCCTTGCTTTTGATTCTCCCACACCTTGGGGTCGGACAGGAACGCGCTAAATATCGTGTAATGCGCCAAGATAAACAATAAACCGAGAGCAGCAAAACCGGCCAAAACGAAATGAAAGATGGAGAGAATCTTTAAATGCTCCGCATCAATGATTTGCTGACTTCTGGGCAGTGGCGGGAGTTGAGTCATCAGAGTGGAAATCGCAATCTAACCCAATGAGAAGCCGTTTTGTCAAGCCCATCGATAAGGCTGCCTTTGACAAAGAGAACTGCGGAGAGCATAAGGGTGCAACGGACGTTGTAGCGGCGTGGATTGCGCTGGCTTGTTCATTGGTACTGGGTTTTCGCGAGAGCACCAGCTGGTCGGCTGCCTGACTCAGAATCTTCCACCTGGGCTTGCATCTGAGGCGGGATTCGGCTTTGAGTGAGCGATTGCAATCACGCTGCGCCCAGTCTCCCCATGCCCGACTCCCCTCCCTCCTGGCTCGTTGATTTTTTGCCCTTGCTCCGCTGCCCCGACACGGCTCAGCCTCTGCGGCTGGCCACGGCGGAGGAATGTCAGACAGCACAACAGATGGGCAAGACGGCCCTGGCACGTCAAGATGGCAGTCGCATTTTTCCCATCGATCAGGGCATTCCCCTGCTGTTGCCGGTCGAAGTCAGCGATTCGTAGGCTCTGACTTGCAGGCAAAATTGGCGGTATTCCAGCCAAGCATCGAGGCTTGATCGACCGCTCCTGACCCGTTTAGCTCGTTCTCATTCATGGACTCTCCCGCCGCTCCCACCAATCCTTTGCTGCGTTTTTGGCGTTGGCTTCCGTTCCGTTTCCACTGGCTGCTGGTACTGTGGATGGGGCTGATGCTGCCCCTGCTCACGGCCAAGACGGACAAGCCGGGAGAGTTCTATCCCTTCTCCAATTTTCCCATGTATTCCAGTTTTTCGCCGGATACTTACTTTGTCTGGGTGTCGGATTTGAATGACCAGCCGGTGGCCATTGCTCGAACGTTTGGCATGTCGCCCTCCGATCTCAAAAAGCGCTACGACCGCAAGCTCTCGGCCCTCAAGAAGGAAGCGCCAAAGGGTCTGAGAAAGGCTGAACTGCCGTTGGAATTCAAACAGCGCGCGGGGCGTGAGACGCTGGAGCAATTGCTGGCGGACACACTCGATCGCACCCCGCTAGCGGGTCTGTCGGGCTTGCGCCTGCACCATGTGGACATCCTTTATCAGGACGATCAGATCACGCAGGAAACCGTCACTGTCGGGGAGGTGCCACTGCCATGAGTGCGACCTCCCCCCTGCCCGCTTGGCGCAGATGGTTCAAGATCGAACCCTTTCGGCATGAACGCTGGGAAATCTGGATCATGCGCTTGCTGCTGGCGCTCCTCATTTGGGACACTCAAACGGGATGGATCGCCTACTGGCAAGAGCCGCTCAAGGCCTTAGAAGCCGTTTTTTTCAACGCCCACGAGTTCAACGTCCATCTCAGCAGCCAGCCGCATCCAAATGGTTTGGCCATGTTTTTTGACCTCACCTTCCTCGCGAAGGACTCGTGGGAATTCCCTCTGCGAGACATCACGGGCGTCTGTCTCGTGCTGTGGGTACTGGGCGTTTCTTCGGCTTGGACGCTGGCGATTCCCACGCTGTTTTGCATCGGCATCAGCACGCTCAACAATTCCCAAGGCAGCATCGGTCACTCGGCCCAGCCCGTGCATCTCTGCCTGCTGGCCATCTGGATGGCGGGCCTGTGGGCAGCCTGGCAAACGCACCGTGGCCGCCCTTTGTCCTATGGCTACAATCGATCCCAGTTGGAGATGCACTGGGCGCGTTCCGCCTTTTGCTCAGTCTATGTCGTCTCGGCCCTGACGAAGCTTTGGGTCAGTCGCGGCCTTTGGTTTCTTGGAGCCAAGTATTTTCCGCTCGGCATGCTGAAAAACACCGAGATGGAGTTTTATGATAGCCTCAATGCCGCAGCGCGGGATCGGGAATGGCTGCCCGACTTTCTGATGAATCATCCCCACTGGTGTCAGTTCCTTTTCGGCATCGCCCTACCGCTGGAAATGTTCTTCTTTTTTGGCCTCAACAATCGCCGTCTCGCCGCGCTATTCGGCATCGCCCTCATCGGCTTTCACGAGTCCGTCACGCAGCTGACGTTTCTCAGCTTCATCTTCAACAAACTGTTTCTCCTGATCCTCTTCGTCAGCCCCTGGTGGTGGCTGATTCACGGGTTCAAAAAACCGCGATCGGCGTGAGTCGCGCGGCGGAAAGATTGGCGGGCTGGTCGCGTTTCCAATTCAGGATTTTTGGGATGAACGGGAAGGTCTCAGAGGCATCCCCTGCGCCGCCACCGCCGCCCCAATCCGCGAGCGCCTGCTCCCATGATTCGTCACCTTTTTATCACAACCCTTCTCTCCCTGGCCACGTTCGCCACGCTGCCTGCAGCCACGCCTGAGGCCCTGGAGTTTTTTGAAAATCGCATTCGCCCCGTCCTCGCGCAGGACTGCTACGAATGCCACGCCACCGCCACCAAGAAGAAAGGGGGGCTTCTGCTGGACTCTCGACCCGGCTGGCAGGCGGGCGGAGACAGTGGTCCCGCCATCATGCCGGGAGATCCCGATTCCTCCCTTCTCATCCAGTCCATCCGCCACACCCACGGCGAACTGGCCATGCCAAAAAACGGCGCACCCCTGGACCCGAGCGTCGTGCAGGACTTTGTCCGCTGGGTGCGCGATGGAGCCGCCGATCCCCGCGATCATCCGCCTTCCGCCGCCGAGGTGGAGGCCGATACCGCTTGGCCTGCCATCCGCGACCGCCGCGCGCAGTGGTGGGCGTTTCAACCGCTGCGAAAAGAAACCGATTCCCAAAGCGTGCTGCCTTTATCGGATCGAATCGATGCGGAGATCGACCGTGCTCTCAACGCGGCCGGACTCCAATCCAACAAAGCCGCAGACGCTGCCACCTTGCAACGCCGCCTCAACCTCCTGCTCACTGGTCTGCCTCCCTCCTCCGAGGATGCATTGGCCTTTGAGAAAGCCTACGCGGATCACCCTGCCCACGCCATTTCGATGGAGGTGGATCGTTTGCTCGCCGATCCCGGATTCGGCGAGACCTGGGCTCGCCACTGGATGGACTGGGTGCGCTACGCCGAGACACATGGCTCTGAGGGCGATCCCGCCATTCCTCACGCCTGGCGCTATCGCGACTACCTCATCCGCGCCCTCAACGCCGACATTCCCTATCCACAACTGCTGCAGGAGCATCTGGCCGGAGATCTCTTGACGCAGCCGCGGCTGCGCAAAGGCATCAACGAAAGCGCTCTCGGCACTGCCCACTACCGCATGGTTTTGCATGGTTTCACCCCAACCGACCCCCTCGATGAACTCACCACCTTTACCGACAATCAGATCGATGTTGTCTCCAAGGCATTCCTCGGCGTCACCGTCTCCTGCGCCCGCTGTCACAATCACAAATTTGATCCCATCAGCCAGGAAGATTTTTACGCCCTCTACGGCATCTTCGCCTCCTGCAAACCCGCTCTCATTGATGTCAGCGACGCCCCTCAACGCGCCACCATTCAAACCGAATTGACCAAGCTGCGCCAACGCATCGCGGACCAACTGGCCACCGCCTGGGAGACCGCTCTTCAGCAGCTCCCAGCCCGTTTGCAAACGCTCCCACCCGACAAAAAGACTGCCTCTGCCGACACCGCACTAGCCCTCTGGAACTCCGCCAGCGCCAACTCAGCAGCTGACCTATCTCAGCTGTGGAACCAGCTCCAGCAGCAAGCTCAACAACAGCGTGACGCGCAAAAGGCAGCCGCCAAAAATGCGCCTTTCTGGTCTTGGGACGCTCGCACCGATCTCCTCCAGCCCTTCTGGCATGCCAGCGCCACAGGATCTGGCGGCCACGTCACCCCAGCGGGAGCCTTCCACGTGCCAGAGTCTGGCGATCACCTGCTCGACAGCCTCCTTCCCGCAGGCATCCACTCTCATCTCGGCAGTGAGACCGATCGCGGCGTGCTCATCTCCCACCGATTCCCCGCTGAAAAAGGCCACCGCGTATGGATCCGCATCGCTGGTGGCGAGAAAGCTCGCGCCCGTTTTGTGATTCAAAACTATCCCCGTCGTGGAACCGTCTATCCAAAGACTGATCTAACAAACTCCAACCCGCAATGGATTGAATGGGATCTCGATTACTTCGATGGCGATACCGCGCATTTAGAAATCACCACCGAAGCCGATCAACCCGTCGAAACCGCAAACGCCCCCCGCTCCTGGTTCAGTGTGGCCGCCGTCCAATGCCTTCCGGAAGGGCAACGCCCCACCGAACCACTCACCACCCTAGCCGCTCTATTGCCTCCAGATCCAGCCAGCCCCCAGAATTTGACCGACCTCGCAGGGCGCTATCAGATCGCTGCCCGCTCCGCCCTGCAAGCTTGGAGATCCGGCCAAGCTACCGACGCGCAGATCACGTTTCTCAACACCCTCCTAACAGCGGGTCTCCTACCCACCACCACCAGCGAAATCCCCGAAGCTGCCCCCCTGCTGCAGCGATACCAGCGTTTGGTCGAGACCCTACCTCCGCCCGTGCGTGCTCCGG
>JAGRPD010000550.1 GCA_020439875.1 Verrucomicrobiales bacterium | reverse complement strand
ATCCCACCCGCAACGCCTGCACCGGCGCGCGCAGAATGGCAAAATCCACCTCCGCTTCCGTCTCCACCCCGCTCGAGTGTACCCGACTCTCCAGGCTCATCTTTGCCAAAATCAACGGCTCCAAATCCGTCGCCGCAAACCCAGCCCCCCAGCTCACCCGCCGCACCTCCGCCCGATCTCCCAGCACCGCTGAAAACTCCGTCGCCGAGCCGTCACCCGGCGCAGCATGGGCTGAAAACGCCGCCGCTGGCGTCACCTCAAACTCCAAATTGCTTCCCGGCACCAGCAGCGTCACCCGCGAAACCGCCGCACGAGGCAGCTCCAGCTCCAAGCTCCTCTTTCCATCCGCCTCCGTCACCGCAGCCAAAATCTTCATCCGCAGCTCGTAGGTGCCCGGATCCGGCAGCAGCACATCCAACCCATCCGCCCGCGCCCGCAGCACCGCACTCCCCGTCTCCGCCTGCGCCACCCCCAGCGTCCCTTTTTCCACCAGTGGCAGCAGCGTCCAGCCCTTTTGAAACGACTGCACCGTGATCACCGCATCCAGCACCACCGAATGCTCCTCCACCCGCCCCGCGTACTCCGCCCGCGTCACCGCCGCCGCCACCGGAGGCTTCACCTCCTTCTCATCCGGCCGCTTCTGCGTCAGTTCCTGCCACAGATCGAGAAACTCCCGATACGGCAAAAACACCCCGCGCCCATCCTTTTGAAACACCTTCTCCAAATCCTCGTAAGGCACGTAAATCTGGCGCTCCCGCTCCGGCCGCGCCGCCGTCGCATCCTTGGGCGGTCGAGCCCGCACCGCTGACGGCGCAGGCTTCACCGCAGGAGTCGCAGCCGCAGGTTTTGGGGGAGACACCGCCGGTGGCGCAGGCGCTTGAGCCTCCACATTCGGTTGGAGCAGTCCAACCATTCCGAGTCCGATCAGTAAAACACGCATCTTGGCAGGCATGACGAAGAAATCGTAAATTTCTTGGAAATTTATAAAAATTCCCCGGATCCATCAAGCCCAAAGCCCCTCTTCTCATCCCTCAGCCACTTTTTGCGCAAACCGTCGCGGCTCGTCACTACGAAACCGAACCGTCCACGCTCCCACCATCTCCAGCTCTCGATCCTCTCTCATGCCAAATCCCAATCATCGCCCATCAACGACTCGCTCCGCTTCCCGATTCATTCGCAGTCTTAACAACTGAGGTTCGATGGTTTTCAAGTCATACCGAATCCCGCAAACAATTCCCTCACCACTCTTGGATGCAAGACTGCCCTTCAAAGTAATCTCTAGAGCAGAAGAGTCCGCCGACCAATCGATGGATTCCACTCCCGTGTGATAAAGATCCTCCTGTTTCCATCGCGAGATCGCGTCCGAAAATCGCCAGATCATCTCATCGAACCCGATCACTTCAGACACCCGACCAAGGTCTTCGATGCGGTAAAGAATCGCCGTCGAGTCTCCGGAACCAGTTTTCTGAGTCCGAAACAGCCAATTCTCGTCGCGAGAAATGCTGTAGATTCCAGGCCAAGCCCAACCCATCAACGAGACTCGATGAAATGGAGGCTCTCGAAATCGCACCCATTCGGAGAACACCCCATCACCTTGGCTTCCATCGACCTGAAAGCTCTGAACAACCTCAAATCGACCACTCAACGCCTTCACAACGACCCGTTCCTCCGCCTGCAACGCTGAAGCCCAAACCCAACCAGCAATGATCGAAGCGGCCATCATTTTCATCCAACTATTTTTACCCCCATCTTTTACCAAATTTCAAGCATCGATCTAACCCTCCCTCCCAACCGTCGCCATTCCATGGGCTCGACGGCCTCAGTCCCCACCTTTCGCGATGAGGCGGCGGACAAAAGGGAAGGATATTGGAACCACGAATGCACACGAATCGACACGAATGGGTGCCAGGTCTGAAAAGTCGAAGGCTGAACCCCGATGGCTGGATTTTGAAAGGGATGAAGGCCTGCGTTGTTCACACCTTTTCAAGGATAAGCGTTACGTGGGAAATGGCAGTCAAGCAAAGGCACCGCGACTCCGAATTCCTCATTCTTCATTCACAAACACCCCGTTGTCCTCCATCCCCCATCACCCAGACTCATCGTCATGCCAAGAGCACCACCTTAGCCCGCTCAATGGACCAAGCTCCCAACCCACCAGCCAAAACCCGTTCACCTCCCTGAGCGAAAGCCTCCTTCAAAAAC
>JAGRPD010000049.1:19078-19764 GCA_020439875.1 Verrucomicrobiales bacterium | reverse complement strand
TAGGCCATCAAGGACTCGCCCTGCTGGATCTCCTGCTGGTATTGCAGGGCCTGCGAGGCGGACTTGGTGTGACCGCGCAGCAGCACGCGATCGGGAGTGAACTCAAAGTCCATCAAAGTCACGTCGGCAGAGACGCTGGGCTCCATGAGGTGGAGCAGCATCTGCATCGGGCCGCGGGAGGGATCCACGGCGGGAGCCGCCTCCTCCCAGCTGGCGCGCTGATCCTCCACCCGCGCGGCGCGGGGGGTGAGTTCGGCCACTTTTTCCCGCAGCCCATTGCGCTCCTTCAGCGCCACAGAGATGAGCACCATCATCACGGCCACCAGCGCCGCCAGCACCAGGCCCCCGCTCAGAGCGAGCAGTCGCACTCGACCCACGGCCTCGCGGTGGTGCGTCATCGCCCGCACATCTGCAGGCATCAGCGGGCAGGGTTTTCCTTGGGGCGCGGGCCATTCGGGGAAAGGTTCGCGAGTGACGTTGAGGCCCGTTTGCTGGGAGATCTCTTTTTCATCGCCCTCGCCTTCCTCCAGCCAGAGCACCAGGTCGTTGACGCGCCCCAGCACACCTTGGAAGCCCAATTGCAGGCAGGCATTGTTCACCTCGCTCAGGGCTCGCGAGTCAAAATGGCTGGCGGTGATGGGGCTGGCGTACACCAGATGATCCTCCACCGTGATGCCGAAAACCAG
>JAGRPD010000049.1:4848-18994 GCA_020439875.1 Verrucomicrobiales bacterium | reverse complement strand
TCATGCGGCAGCGGGGATTGGGCCGCCAGCGGGGAGCTTTCATCTTTCAACGTCAAGATGGCGGTCAAGTGGGCGTCTTCTTTTTCCGCCACTTGCTTCAGCAGCATGCCGTGACTCGGATCTTCCACTCGAATGCCGAGCCGCTCCAGATGCAGCGCCGCCATGTCTTTGAGAAAGGCAGGATCTCCCTTCAGCCAGGCGGGCATGACCCAGGCGTGACTCACCGGCAGCACGAGGACGCGGCGCTGGGCTGCTTTGGCAAAGCGCGCTTCTCCGGGTGTCACGGGTTCATCCGCCTCCGCCGCCGTGTCTCCGCCGAAAAGACGACGGCTCTCCCACACTTCGCGTCCGGGGTGGATCAGTTGGGTCAATGTTTTGCGTGACTTAGCCATGAGAAGGAAGTTCGCCGCGCCAGATGGCGCGTTGGTTTTGCGTGATGACAATGAAGCGGCGCTCGATGTCGCCAAAGTGTCCGGTCGCCTCAATGCGGCGGATTGGACCCTGGAACTGCACCAAGCCGTTGAGAAACTCCACCGTGCGCGGTTGGAAGACCCCCAACATGCCCGCCAGCTGGGGCACGGAGCCGATGCGGCCATCGTCCTTGGTGTCGCGCACGCCATCGGGTCCGACGCGGAAGTTTAACACGGGGGACACGCGCTCGAGTGGCACATCGGCTAGCAGAGCGATCAGTTCGGGGCGGGCATCATTGACATCCACACGGCCATTGCCATACACCGTGAACCACTCCCGCCAATCCGGACGCATCGCATCCAGCTCCGCCATGCCACGGACCAAAAGCATCTCGTCGAGGTCAGCAAAGGGGCGATTGAATGGCATGCCCTCGTAGCCCATGGCCTCGTAGTCGCGGCGTTCCGCGCCATTGAGGCTGACGTTTTCATCAGCATCCACCCAGTCTTTCAGGGCATCGATCAGGGCCGAGGCATAACGTGGATCCACCCCCCAGCCATTGAGCAGCCGCGGCAGCAGCACCTTGTCTCCCGATGCCAGCAGCACGTTGATGTTCAGCCGCGCTTCTTCGGCCACCAGCTTGACGTCAAAACCTCCCCCATCGGCACCGCGATGATGCAGCAGCGGATCGTTGCCCTTGATCACGGGATGGCGAGCCACCTCGATCCCCATCTGCGCGTAGCGTTTGGCCATCGTCATGCCGCGCATCATTCGGGCGTGACGCGCATCGGCATCCAGCGCGCGGGCACCGGCATACATCACCAGCCCGAGCACGGCGATCATCCAAAACACCGCCACCAGCGCCGAACCACGGCGCAGGCGTTGACGGGAAGTTGGACGGGTGTGTTTCATTTTGAGAGGGAGATGGAAGTTAGGTGAAGGGTTAGCGGAGAGGGGCTGTCGCGGTTCTGTTGGTGGCGTTCACAGGTGCGGCAGTATTATTAGTGGGCGTGTTGCCATTGGCGGACGGACCGCCCTGGGCGGGCATCGCGTTGGGGTTGATGCCTTCCGCGAGATCGTTGGCGACCCAAAAGACATGTTCGTGCACGCGAGCGTCTCTCAGCAGGCGAAAACGCACGCGCAGAAACAGCGGTGGTTTTGGGCGCTTTTCGGGGTCCCAGTTGTTGAACCACTTGCGCTCTTCGGCATCGTAGTATTGCCAGTTCATGTAATCCAAATCTTCTAACAAAGGCATCTCCGCCATCACCTCATAGTCTCCTGGGCGCAGCGGACGCTCGGGTTCCCGGAGATGCCGCACCACCAGACGCATGGCACCGCTGCCCGCGTTTTCGACGGCCAGTTCCACGGCTGGTGCCAATTGCAAAGCCCGATGCCAGGCAAAGGGAGGTTTGCCACCCTCGATGCGCAGGGTTCCGGCACCGTTGTGAGCCGTCTTGTTGACGCCACCTGTGAATCGGATGTCGGGTGGCAGGGTCTCAAAGTAGTCTCGCCACACCGTGACAAAATTCGTCACCCGCGTCTCAATCACCCGAGCGTCGCTCATCGAACGCCCCAGCTCCACCGCCGCGCCGGAGATGCCATAGACACCCGCCATCACCACCATCATCAGCGCCAGCGCCGCCAGCACCTCGATCAAGGTGAAGCCGCCTCGCGCCGACGCGGGATGCGCGGTGTTAGAGGTTGCTGTTGGGTGAATAAACATAGGTTTCAATGCTGCGCCTCAGGATTTCTTCGCTGCCGTCTTTGATCCACGCCTCCACGTGGATGAGATACATGTGATCCAGCAAGGCCTCATCTTCCGTGAACAATTCCACCCGCTGCACGGCAGCGGTGGCGTCCACGCCATCGTCACTTTCGGGGAAGGAATACGAGGCCTGTTCAAACACCGGCTGATGCATCACTTCCGCCAAAGCAGACTCCATGGCCCGCATCAGCTGTGCCTCTTGGCGGGCTAACTTGGAGGTCTGAGAAATCTGATCCAGCGCCTGCGTCATCCCCACCGCCACCAGGGCAAACAAACCCAGCGCCATCACAATCTCTAGCAGCACAAATCCGCCGGCCCCAGGGGCGGCGGTGCGTGCGTGCGAGACGGTTGGGCGGATTTTCATTGTTAGCCTTTCACGATGACGCTGCGATCCCGGGCCATGCCGGTCAGGGGATCAAAACTCAACTCCACCTCGCCCAGCGGGTGCAGCACGCGCAGGGTCAGAGGTTCGCAAATGCCCGATGGGCTAAACTCCCAGGTCTCGCCCGGTCGCGCTGCGCGGAACTTGTGCTCGCCGTAGCGTAGCACCAGCACCTCACCACCACCGGCCAGCCCACCGTCCAGGGCGAGCTGGACTGGACGCCGCTGAGCCACTGCATCCAGCAGCGCTTCCTGCGCGGCGACTTCGATGTCGGTGGCCACTTGGCGCAGCTGGTTTTCATCTTGCACGGAGGTGAGTGCCAGCACCGCCACACCCAGCAGCGCCAGTCCGATCGACAAAGCGATCGTCACCTCCAAGAGGGTGAATCCCCGCGAGAAGCGGCGCTGTGGGGTGGTTCGAAGCATGGTCGAGAAAAGCAGTGTGGTTTGCTCGAATGAGGGAGTTTAAATGTCCCAGTTGCCGATGTCGTCCGCCGTTCCCGGAGCGCCGTCCGGTCCGGCGGAAAAGATATCAAAGCCGCCTTTGTCCTTCTGACCGGGACGCCGGTAGTTATACGGATTGGCCCAGGGATCCAGCAGCGGCTTCTTCAAAAAGGGACGCCAGTTTTTGGGTTGGGGCCGGGAGCTGGGCTTTTCCCAGAGGGCGTTGAGTCCCTGCTCCGTGCTGGGCAGAAACATGTTGCTGGTTTCATAAGCCCGCAAGGCGGCGGAGAGCGTGTTGATGTCGCCTTTAACGCGGCCTTCTTTCCCTGTATCGAGCACGCCGACGAGGGAGAAGATGCCCGCGCCGACGAGTAGGGCGATGATGCCGAGGACCAGCACCATCTCGATCAGAGTGAAGCCCGCTCTGCGGCGGCGCATGGGAGTTTGGGTATTTTTCATGGGATGGATGTTTGGGATGTTAGGTTGAAGGGTTATTTGGTTTGGATGCTGGTGATGGTTTGGAAGATGGAGGTAATCATGAGGTAGGCCATGATGCCCACCATGCCCGCCATGAGGAAAACGATGAGCGGCTGAATCATGGCGCTGAGCTTGTCCACGCGCTTTTCCAGCTCTTTGTCGAAGCGCTCTGCGGCCTTCATCAGCGCACCGGAGAGATCTCCCGTCTGCTCGCCGACACTGACCATATCTAACAACAGCGGCGGGAACAATTCGCTACGCTCCAGCGCGCGGGAGAGTGCCATCCCTTCGGCGACCCAATCGATGACTTTTTCAAACTCGCGATGGTAGTAGGGGTTTTCGATGGCCTGATGCGTCAGTTGCATGGCCTGCACCATGGGCAGTCCGTTGCCGACGAGGTTGGCCATGGTCTCCAGAAATTGGACTTGGAAGCGGGCTTTGAGGACGGCACCAAAAATGGGCAGCCGCAGCTTGAAGCGCGCCCACGGGATCTCGGATTCGGGCCGCGTCAGCCAGGCCTTCACCACGATGAAGGTGCAGACGGCACCCAGAGCGGCCATCCACCAGTAGGATTTGCAGAATTCACTGAAGGCGAGAATGATCTGCGCGCCGAGCGGCAGGGTGCCCCCGGTGGAGTCCAGCATCTCCGTGAGTTTGGGGATGAGGTAGAGGATAAAAACCAGGGTCACTCCCAACGCTGCAGCGATGAGGAAGGCGGGATAAATCATCGCGAACAGCACTTTGCTGCGCAGGGCTTGCAAGGAGCGCAGGTAGGCCGCTTGACGCTTGAGGATGGCGCTCAGCGTTCCGCTAGCTTCTCCCGCTGTGGCAAGAGCACAAAATAGGTTTCCAAAACTCGGGCTGGTGGCTGCCAACGCCTTGGCAAAGGACATGCCATCGCGAATCTTCGACCGCAGTTCGGCAGCCAACACCTTGATCCCCGAAAGCTCCCGCCGCCGCTCCATGGTGGCCAGTGCGGGTTCGAGCTGAATGCCGGCTCCCACCAGATCGGCCAATTCCTCGGTGAAGAGCACCACCTGCGGCAGCTTGAGCTGGATCGGTCCGTTGGGCCGATTCATCGCGGACGAAGCGACACGCGAGGGTTTCACCGTCGTTCCGATTTTTTGTTTGGAAGATTTGGAGGCTGACAGCTCCAGACGCATCGGTTGCAGGCGCTTGCGGCCGAGCGCGGCGAAGGCCTCGGCACGGTCTTGCGCTTCCAGTTCTCCCTGGATCATTCCTTGGGGGCCTTGAGCGGTGTAGGCAAACGTGGGCATCCTCGGGCAGGTTCAGGGTTAGACTTCGGCGAGCGCGGGTTCGGTGGCGGCGGAGGTCTTGCGGCTGCGAGCCGCCCGTTCCGCGCCGGATTCGTGATCGCCACGGCTCATGGCGGTGACGCTGAGCACTTCCTCGATGGTGGTCTCCCCCTGGAGCACCTTTTGAAATCCGTATTCCCGCATGGGCAGGTAGCCGTCCTCCAGCGCCTGGCGGTGCAGTTCGGCGGGATGGGCCCGCGTGTTCACGAGGTGCTGCAGCTTGTGGGTCACCAGGCAGACTTCATAAATGGAGAGGCGGCCCTGGTAGCCCGTGTCGCGGCAGGCTTCGCAGCCGACGGCTTCGCGGATCTCTCCTGGTGCGCCGATGGGAAAACCGATGCTCTCGAGGTAGCTGCGCTCAATGGCGGTGGGTTTGGAACAGACCGGGCACAGCCGCCGGACCAGACGCTGTCCGAAGAAGGCCCGCACGGCGCTCGATACCAAAAAGGGCTCCACTCCCATATCGACCAGACGTGAGATGCCGCCGATGGAGTCGTTGGTGTGCAGTGTGGAAAACACCAAGTGACCGGTCAATGCGGCGCGGATGGCGATCTCCGTCGTCTCCAGGTCCCGCATCTCACCCACCATCACCACGTTGGGATCTCCCCGCAGGATGCTGCGCAGACCGGTGGCAAAGGTGAGCCCGATCTCGGGTTTCACCGCGATCTGCACGATTCCCGGCATTTTGTACTCCACCGGATCCTCAATGGTGACGATGCGGCGGTTCGTGGTGTTGAGTTCGGAGAGGAAGGCGTAGAGCGAGGTCGATTTGCCGCTGCCGGTCGGTCCGGTGATGAGGATGATGCCGTTGGGCAGCTTCAGTAGCTCATCCACCACGGGGCGCACGGTGTCGGTGAGGCCGAGGCGATCGATGTTGAACTGCTGTTGACCGAGCAGTCGCAGGCTGACGCTTTCTCCTTCCACCGAGGGGATGGTGGCCACCCGGACGTCGATGCCCATGCCGTCGAGTTCGAGATTGATGCGGCCGTCCTGAGGCAGGCGCTTTTCGGCGATGTCCAAGCGGGACATGATTTTTAAGCGCGCGATGACGGAGGACTGCAAAGATTTGATGTTTTCAGGCACTGGCAGTTCCTCCAGTTGCCCGTCGATGCGGTAGCGGATGCGCAGGCGATCCTGCTGCGGCTCCACGTGAATGTCGGTGGCGCGCTGCTCGAGGCCGCGGCGGAGGATTTGGTTCACAAACCGCACCACGCTGGCCTCTTCATCTTCTTCGTCATCGAGTACGGTGACTTCCTCGCGAAACTCGTCCGAGCCCCAGTCGCCCCGGCCTCGCAGGATCTTCTCAAAGGTGTCTGCCCCCAGACCGTAGAGTTTTTGCAGCCCTTCCACGATCTGCGTGCGCAGGCCGAGATGCCACACCACTGGATGCGGCACCGCAGCGGCGAGGTGCTGGCGGGCCACCAGATTCAGTGGATCACAGGTGGCCACATGGATGACGGTCTCGCCTTCCTCCCCTTCCTCCGGCCTTTCCAGCTTCAAAGGCAGCAGTCGGTAGCGCAGCGCGAGTTCTGCTGGCAGGGTGCGGCGCACGGCCGCATCCATGGGTTGGGTGGGATTGGCTTCCCACCAGGGCAGCTGCAGGGTCCGCCCCAGCGCCACCAGAAAGTCCCGCTCCCGCACCCCTTCGCAGTCGAGCACAGCGTCCACGAATGAGGTCTGGTTGTAGCAGGCCTCCTCGACGGCGTCTCGCACGGCTTCGTTGTCCGCGCAGCCGGCGTCGTGCAAAAGTTTTTCGATGAGAGGAAGCATGGTTCAAGGGTGCCCTTCTGGGTTGGACACCAGAAAGGTCAATTCATTTCTGATAATTATGGCTTTTCGCAGAAAAAGCAAGTTCTAAATGTATCTAAATTATCTAGAACTTCAGAAATTCGCATTTTGAAGGTTTTCCATAAAACCTGCCCATGACCCCTCCATGCGCGGCGATTTCCCTTTCCTTCAGGCAAAAACCGCCTCGCTGGCCCACGCATCGGACCTCGTTACACCCCTCTGCGGACTCCAGCGTGAGTGCTGGGAGCCTCAAAAAAAACGCCATCGCCGCCTGGGCGGGCGGTCAAAATGGGCCGATCTCTAGCTGAGGATGTCGGTGATGACCTCGCCAAAATCCTGCTCCAGACGCTGGCGGCCTGGGTAGCTGTAGCGATGGTTGAGCCCCAGCTGGTGCAGCACTGTGGCGTGGATGTCGGTGACGTAGTGGCGATTTTCCACCGCGTGGAAGCCGAGTTCGTCGGTGGCTCCATGGACGATGCCGCCCTTCACACCGCCGCCTGCCATCCAGCAGCTGAAGCCGTGGGGATGGTGATCGCGCCCGGAGCCGCTGACGTTTTTATCCCGAAATTCCGCGCCCGGTGTCCGGCCAAACTCGGATCCCCAGACGACCAACGTCTCGTCCAGCATGCCGCGCTGCTTCAGATCCCGCAGCAGGCCGGCCACTGGTTGATCGACTTCATTGGCCAAGATGGGGAAGGTCTTGGCGATGTCGCGGTGATTGTCCCAGCGCCCGGCTCCGCCGCTGTAGCCGTGGAAAAGCTGGACGAACCGCACGCCGCGCTCCACCAGCCGCCGCGCCGCTAGGCACTGGGAGCCGAAGGTTTGGCATTCTTTGCGATCCAGCCCGTAAAGATTCCGGACGTGCTCCGGCTCTTGAGTGACGTCCATGACCTCCGGCACCGCCGTCTGCATGAGGAAGGCCAGCTCGTAGCTCTTGATGCGGGCCAGTAGCTCGGGATCTCGCGGATAGTCGATGCCCGCCAGCTCGTTGAGCTGGCCCAGCAGGGAGAGGGCCTCCCGCTGCTCCGCCATCGTTACCTTCTGATCGGCGGATCGTACATAAGAGAGTGGGTTTTTCGGATCGACATCCAGCCGGATCCCGGCGTGCTGCGGTCCGAGGTAGGCGCTGCCGTGGGTGAAGGAGCGCCCGCAGCAGTCGGCGCTGGGCTCTCCGAGCACGACGTACTCGGGCAGATTGGCGTTGAGAGTGCCCAGGCCGTACGTCGCCCACGCTCCGATGGAGGGATGGCCGGTGTCGCCGATCTTGCGCCCGGTGTGAAAGGTGAGCTGCGCGCCGTGATTGTTGTCGATCGTCCACATGCCGCGCAGCACGGCAATGTCATCGATCATGCCGCCGATGTGCGGGAACAGATCGCCGACTTCGATGCCGGACTGGCCGCGCGGGCGATGCCCCGAGATGAGGGGGAAGATCTTTTTATAAACCTCGCGCTTCTCTTTGCCGGGTTCCGCCAGGATTTTGTTGATGCGATTGGCATCGGTGATGTCTCGGTAGGGCGTGTCGTCGATGGATTTGCCCGCGTACTTGGTGAGTTCCGGCTTGGGGTCGAAGCTCTCCATGTGGCTCACCCCGCCGATGAGGAAAATCCAAATCACCGACTTCGCCCGCGCGGGATGATGCGGCCAGCCGAGGGCACCTTTCAGATCGTCCGCGCTGGCGGCTCGTGCCTGGCCATCCTGAAACAGCAACCCAGAAAGCGCCATCCCCGGCACGCCCATGCCTGTTTTGAGGAGGAATTGACGACGCGTGCCGGTGCAGCCGTGAGGAGGAAAAATGCGGGACATCGCCTCAACATACGGCCTGAGGCCAGGGCGTTTTGCGCAGCTGGCTCGCAGTATTCCCCGCCGAGATCGAGAAAAGCGGACGGATCGGATGGGACTCACCCTTGTTCTTGAACATGATGGCGTATATTCTGACCAAGTTCCAACCCACCATGAAACCTTATCGCCTCCCCATTTTTTTCGTAGGTTCCGCCCTCTTCACTGCAGAATTCGTTTCGGCAGCGGATCAGACTTGGGACAATGGGGGCAGTTCTCTCATCTGGAGCACGGCAGCGACCAACTGGGATGCAGGTGCAGCCTGGACGGACGGCAACAATGCGATTTTTGGCTCCACTGGAGCGGGGACGATCAACGTGGATGGCGCGGTGCTGGTCAAAGACATCACTTTCAATGCCAACGGCTACGATATTGGTGACGCCGACACCAACGGTACCCTGACCCTGGCCTCGGGAAATGCGATCTCCGTGGGCGCAGGTCTCACCGCCACCATCTCAGAAAGCCTCGCCGGTACGGCTGGGCTGACGAAGTCAGGGGATGGCACCTTGATCCTCAGCGGCACCAACAATGCCGTCACGGGGGGCACGGTGGTCTCGGGCGGGATCCTGAAGTTTGGCAATGAAAACAACAACCTGCCCGCCGGGACAGTGACGGTGCAGCCCGGCGGCACGGTGGATCTCTCCGCGCTGGCAGGCAACAACCCGACGGAAACGGGCAACAGCAATCGCGCCTACGTCATCTCCGGCACGGGCTTCAACGACCAAGGGGCGCTGGTAAACAACTCAGGCTCCCTGATCGGATCCGCCGGCATCTCCGGGTTGACGCTGGCCGGTGACGCCACCGTCAGCACCAACGTCCGCCTCGATGTGAGCGGCACCATCAACCTCGGCAGCTACACGCTGACCAAAATCGGCACCAACCTGCTGCCCTTTCGCTCGGTGGTGAACAGTCCCGACGCCACCCTCGCGGTCTCTGCGGGAGGATCCTACATCGAGCAAAACAACCTCACCCTCAACCAGATCACCCTGGCCGACGGCACCTACTTCGGCATCTACGCCTACAACGGCACTCCGGGAAAAATCGTCACGGCAGATATCGTCATGAATGGCACCTCCGATCTGCGCCAGGGCTCCAATGGCACCCCTTCCTCCGCAGATGTCTATGCGGGCACCATTCAAATCAACGGCGGCAATGCAAGAATCCGCACCAATGGCCTCAACTCCAATGACTCAGACGTGCGCATCGACAGCACCATCTCCGGCAGCGGCGTGCTGACCCTCATCGGCGGTAATGCGGCGCGTTCCGTGGACCTGACTGCCGCCAACACCTTTGGTGGAGACGTGCAGATCATCAACAAAGGCATCCTCAAGCTGAGCAACGCGAATGCCCTGCAAAACGCCACGCTCGACACCAGCACGGCCACGGTGGATACCAGCTTGGATTTCACCACGCTGACCTCCGCCCAGTTTGGCGGTCTGAAGGGCAATACGGGGTTTGCGTTGGAAAATGCCTCCTCCGATCCGGTGGCGTTGAGTGTCGGGTCAAACGATCAAAGCACCACCTTCTCCGGTGCCCTCACCGGCGGTGGCTCATTGACCAAAGATGGCCTCGGCGTGTTGGCCATCAGTGGTGCCAACAGCTACACCGGCACCACCACGGTGAGCGCGGGCACGTTGCAGGTCGGCGTCGCTGGCAGTGGCTCGACTGGCAGCGGAGCTGTCACGGTTGAGTCTGGCAGCACCATTCTCGGCAGCGGCACCGTGGCGAGCACGGCATTCACCTTGCAGGCGGGTGCCACGCTGCAGGTGGGGGATTCCACGGCAGCCGGGGACTACGATACCCTGAACTTCATCCCCAGCTCGGGAGCCGGAGTGTACCAATTCGACACCAGCGGGCTCGTGTTGCTGGGCCTCAATCCCGCCTCCCCAGGTGATTCGGATCTGCTGAACTTCGGCGGAGCCTCCAGCGATACCCTCATTTTCAACAGCTCCCTCACCCTCGTCGCTCCAGCGGCCTTCTCCCCCACGGGACCTGCCTTCTTCGACGTGTTGGATTGGAATGGCTCCACGACGCCCGTCTTCGGTAGCCAATTCGATGACGTGGGCCTGATCTTTGGCAATGGCGACGAAGCCGCTGGCCTCGATCTGCCCGACGTCTCGGGATCCGGTTACGCCTGGAGCCTAAGCGATTTCAAAACCACGGGCACCGTGCAACTGGTGATCGCCATCCCGGAACCCAGCCGCGTGCTGCTGCTCGCGGTCGGTCTGGCGCTCGTCCTGGGCCGGCGGCGGCGGTCTTGATGAGGCCATGATGGGTGGGGCCAATTCACTCGACGGAGATTGTTTGATTGACGGAAGGCGCGGGGTCCGTTCGGATGAGGGTCTGACCGTCACGGTCCTGCCGCCTCATGCTGATACACGATCGTCCCACTGGAGCCCGCATCCAATTCATGGCCACCTGCCTGTGCGATGCGTTTTTTCCCCAAGTCGCGCGGGCTGCCGTGGAGGTGCTGGAGCACGCGGGCTGTGAGGTCCACTTCCCTGAGGACCAGACCTGCTGCGGTCAGCCCGCATTTAACTCGGGTGATTGGGAGTCTTCCCGCGCCGTGGTGCGGCACTGCTGCCACGTCTTTCAGGGGGAGGATCCCGTGGTGTCGCCCTCCGGTTCCTGCGCCGACATGCTGCTTCACGGCGCGCCATTGGAGTTCGAAAAACAGGCCGACGAAGCCGCCGTGCAGCAGCTGGGTCATCGCACCTGGGAGCTGGCGGACTACCTGGTGCATGCGCGCGGCATGACGCGGTGGCCGGGACGTTTCCCGCATCGCGTGGTCTTTCATCAGTCCTGCCACAGCCGCGGCACCCGCAGTGGCGAGGCCGCCCGGCAGCTGCTGGAGTCCATCGACGGGTTGGAACTCGTGGCCCTCGAAGATCGGGAGCAGTGCTGCGGCTTCGGCGGCGCGTTTTCCGTGAGCTTCCCCAACATCTCCACCGGCATGGGTCAGCTCAAGCTCGAGCATGTGATGCAGACGCAGGCCGACGTCCTCGTCTCCGCCGACATGGGCTGCCTGATGCATCTGGGTGGCCTCATCCAAAAAGAACAGCGCGGCCCCCGCACCCTGCATTTGGCCGAGGTCCTGGCTGCCGCGCTCACCTCTTCTGCCGCATGATCCCCACCGCGCAATCCATCGACCGCTTTGCCACCACCCTGCCGGCCGAGGTGAAGGCCACGGTGTATGAGGGCACCAAAGTCCCCACCGTCTGGCGGCGCGACATCTTGGAGCGCGACTTTGCCGACCCCGATGCGCTGCGCAAGCTGGCGTCTCGCATCAAGCAGCACACGCTGGATCATCTGGATCGCTACCTCGAGCAGGCGGAGACCGCCCTGCGGCGGCGTGGCGCGGAGGTGCATTTTGCCAAAGACGGAGACAGCGCCAAGGCCGCCGTCGCCCGCGTGCTATCCGAGCACGGCGCGCGCCGCGTGGTGAAGTCCAAGTCCATGCTCACCGAGGAGCTGCACCTCAACGCTTACCTCGAAGCGCGCGGCGTGGAGGTGGTGGAGACCGATCTGGGAGAGTTCATCATCCAGATCGACCGAGACGTGCCCTCTCACATCGTCAAACCCATCGTCCACAAAAACCGCCGTCAAATTGCGGCGAGCTTTGAGCGGGAGGGCTTGGGAGATTACAACGAAGATCCAGAGACCATCACCCGCCGCGCGCGCGCTCACCTGCGGCGCAAATACCTGGAGGCCGACGCCGGCATGACCGGGGCCAATTTCATCTCCGCCGAAAGTGGTCGCGTCGTGCTGGTGACGAATGAAGGCAACGCTCGCTTCAGCGTCTCCGCCCCCGGCCTGCACATCGTCATGGTGGGCATCGAGAAGCTGGTGCCGACCGATCGCGACCTGGGCGTCTTTTTGAACCTGCTGGCCCGCTCCGGCACCGGGCAGCAGCTCACCGTCTATACCCAGTTCATCGGCGGCCCGCGCCCGCAGCCCGCCCCTGCCGGTCAGGGCGTGGATGGGGCGGAGAAAATGGTCGTCATCTTCGTGGACAACGGCCGCTCCGACATCCTCGGCACCGAGTATCGCGACGTGCTGCGCTGCATCCGCTGCGGAGCCTGTCAAAACGTCTGCCCCGTCTATCGCCAAGCCAGCGGGCACGCCTATCGCACCACCTACCAGGGTCCCATCGGCGCGGTGCTCAGCCCGCTGCTGCTGCAGCCCGAGTTTGCAAACTACGCCGATCTCCCCAAGGCCTCCTCCCTGTGTGGAGCCTGCAACGAGGTCTGCCCTGTGGACATCCCGCTGCCCGATCTGCTGCTGCGCTTGCGGGATCGCGGCTTCCGCCAGGGCGCGGCCCGCGCCAAAGCCGGCACGCCCAGCATGGCTCCCTGGGCCTTTTTGGCCACCCGCCCTCGCGCTTGGCGCGCCGCCATGAGCGCCAGCTCTCTGGGCAACGCCCTGCCCCTGGAGCTGCTGCCCTTTCCACCCTTGCAGCGCTGGACCCAATCCCGCACCCTGCCGGAGTTTCGCGGAGGTGACTTCCGCAGCTGGATGAAAAACCGCTCTCCCAAGCAAGGAGGTACTCATGAGTGATCGCGACACCGTTTTTGCCTCCATCCGCTCCGCCCTCGCCGCGCGCAATGCTCCGCCCAGCCCGCATCCCGACTGGGACACCGCAGCCATTCTGAGCCGCGCCGCCCAGGCCTGTAGCGATCTGGAAAGCCTGTTTGTGGAAAAGCTGCAAGCCAGCGCCGCGCGCCTGGTGCGCGGCTGGGACGAGCTGGCCGCGCTGCTGCGGGCGGAAAACGCCAGCGGCCTCGGCTTCGCAGATCCCACCCTCGATGCGCAGCACCTTCTCGGCACCGACTTCGAGATTGAGACCACCTGGGATCGCTCCCGCGTCGATGCCTATGCCTTCGGCATCACCCGCGCCAGTCTCGGCATTGCAGAAAGTGGCAGCCTCATGCTGAAGGACGCCGACACCGCCTCCCGGCTCGGCGCGCTCGCCCCCTGGGTACACATCGCCGTGCTGCGCCGTCGGGATCTGGTGCGCTCTCTCTCCGACGCCCTCGCCCAGCTCGGCGACGAACCCTACACCGTCTGGGTCACCGGCCCTTCGAAGACAGGCGATGTCGAAGGCATCCTCATCCAAGGCGTGCACGGCCCCGGCATCCAAGTCTGCTGCCTCGTTGATTGAAGCCCGCTGAAACGTGAACCGCGGGCGGTCAACGCGGTGCGGGGGGGTATGCGTCTTCTTCGTCGTCGATGCAGAGGGGGAAGTCCGGGCACATCACGGAGCGGGGCACCGAGTCGAACTGCTCCTTGATGAAAAACTCCAGGTTCCCGTGCTCGTCACACAGCCACACCTCGCGCGCGCCTGCCGCATAGTAGAGCTGCATTTTCTCCAGCATCTCCGTGCGGTTGTTGGAGGGAGAAAGAACCTCGACGCAAATCTCGGGCGCAATCGGCAGGCTGATGGCGCGGCGATGCGGCCGGTGCCGCTCCTTGGACATCCAGGCCACATCGGCCACGCGTGTGCCGTCGGTGGTGTCGATGGGGCATTCGACCAAAACCCTCCCCCCGGGGAGCAGACGATCCAGAGTCTTTGCAATGTCATACTGGTAGCCGCTGTGCCAGTTCGAAGCGGGACTCATCATGATCTTGTTGTATTTGTTGGTCTCAATCTTCGCCGGAATGTCCCTTAGCCACGGGATGGCGCAGACTTCCTCCCAGGTGAGCGTGTCCGGTTTCATAGCGGCAGTGTAGC
>JAGRPD010000049.1:0-4733 GCA_020439875.1 Verrucomicrobiales bacterium | reverse complement strand
AGCAAAAAGACGCAACTTCGCACAAAGAACGCCGGCAGCAGCGGAGTAGAAGTCAGGGACACGTTATGATTGGCAGGATGAAGTTTTTTCTGGGACCGTGCATGGTCGTTGCCTTGCTGGGGACGAATGCGGCTGCGGCGGAGAAGGTGCAGTTCAATCGCGACATCCGCCCCATCCTCTCCGACAAGTGCTTCTTCTGCCACGGCCCAGACAAAAACCAACGCAAGGCGGATCTGCGCCTCGATGTGGCGGAGAGCGCGCTGGCGGAGGGGGCCATCGTGCCGGGCAAAGCTCGCGAGAGCGAGGTGATCGCTCGCATGCTGTCCACCGATCCCGATGAGGTGATGCCACCGCCTGAGTCCAAGCTGCCGGCGGTGACGCAGCAGGAGCTGGAGCTGCTGCAGCGCTGGATCGATGAAGGCGCGGAGTATCAGGCGCATTGGAGTTTCATCCCCTTGGCGATGAACCGAGGCGCGGGCTCACCGGCTCAGCGTGCGGCGGAGCTGGACGCCGTTTTGATCGAGGAGCTGGCCCAACAAAACCTCGCGCTACAATCCCGAGCCTCCGCCGAGACGCTGCTGCGAAGGATGCGATTTGATGTGACGGGGCTGCCGCCGACGCCGGAAGAGGTGACGGCATTTCGAGCGGATTTTGATCGAGATGCCGATGCGGCGATTGCGTCCTGGGCGGATCGATTGCTGGCTCTGCCGGCCTATGGCGAGCGGATGGCGGTGGATTGGCTGGATGTGGCGCGCTACGCAGACAGCTACGGCTTTCAGGTGGATCGGGAGCGCAGCGTGTGGATGTGGCGGGACTGGGTGGTGAAGGCCTTCAACGAAAATCTGCCGTATGACCAATTTGTGACCTGGCAGTTGGCGGGAGATTTGCTGCCCGGTGCCACCGATGAGCAAGTCCTGGCCACGGCCTTCAATCGACTGCATCAGCAGGAGTCCGAGGGCGGTAGTGTGGAGGAGGAATACCGGGTGGAGTATGTTTGTGATCGCGTCCAGACGGTGGCGACGGCGTTTTTGGGCCTCACCTTCGAGTGCGCGCGCTGTCACGATCACAAGTTTGATCCTGTGTCGCAGGCGGACTATTACGGCTTGTTTTCGCTGCTTCAAAACATCGACGAAGCTGGGTTGTACTCCTTTTTCACGCCCTCTGCGCCGACGCCGGCGATGGCGGTGCTGTCCCCGGAGGAACGCAAAAAACGGGAGACGTTGGAAGCGGCTGAGCGAGAGGCGGAGGCGGCTCTGAAGAGAGTGGAGGCCGAGGAAACGGCTCGCTATGTGAAACAAATCGGGACGGAAAAAGCGGAGCTGAACGTGGGCCAGCCGTTGCCGGGTGAGGTGGCGTGGTTTGACTTTGAGGCGCTGTCCAACAAGCGCGAGTTTGCGAATCGAGCCGACGCGAAGAATGGGGCCAAATTGAATGGCGGCAATGCGCAGGTGGCGGGGCCTTCGGGGCAGGCGGTGCGTTTCACCGGAGATGATGCGGTGACGACGGAGGTGGGAAATTTTCATTCCTACGAGCCGTTCAGCCTCAGTCTGTGGTTGAACACGCCCGATGCGAAGGATCGCGCCGTGGTGCTGCATCGCTCCCGCGCCTGGACGGATGCGGCCAGCCGGGGCTACGAGCTGCTGATCGAGGAGGGGAAATTGAAATGGTCTCTGATTCATTTTTGGCCGGGTGATGCGGTCTCCGTCCGCGCGGTGAAACCGCTGCCGCTGGGCCAGTGGGCGCGGGTGGTGGTGACGTCGGATGGCAGCGGGCGCGCGGCAGGTCTGCACCTGTGGATGAATGGTCAGGAGGTGGAGACGGAGGTAGTGCGGGATCATCTGACGCGAGACATCACGGGCGGGGGCGGGGATTTCATCGCGCTGGGAGAACGTTTTCGGGATCGCGGCTTCAAGGAGGGGATGATCGATGAGCTGCGCGTTTTTTCGCGAGAACTGACGCCGGTGGAGGCGCTGGCTCTGACGGGAGGAAAGGTGGACGGCAGCTCGGCGGCAGCGTGGGCGCAGCATGGGCTGCGGCAGGACTCGCCCGCTTGGAGGCAGGCGGCGGAGGCACTGCGCGCGGCGCGTCAGGCGCGGGTGGATTTCATCACCGGCGCGGCGGAGATGATGGTGATGCGAGAATTGGCCGAGCCCAAGCCAGCCTACATTTTGCGGCGGGGAGAGTACAACCAGCGCGGCGAACTCACGCCCGCCGCTGTGCCTGCTGCCTTGGGGCCGATGCCGGAAGGCGCGCCCATGAATCGCCTCGGACTGGCGCAGTGGTTGACCACCGCCCGCCATCCCCTGCTGGCGCGAGTGACGGTGAATCGGGTGTGGCAGGGTTTGTTTGGACGCGGGCTGGTGAAGACGGCGGAGGACTTTGGCAGTCAGGGGGAAAAACCGCGCTACCCTGAGCTGCTGGATGCGCTGGCGGAGGGATTCATACAGAGCGGCTGGGACACCAAGGCGTTGATCAAGACGATCCTGCTCAGCCGCATCTACCAGCAGGGCAGCACGGGTTCGGCGGAGTTGATGCGGGACGATCCGGAAAACGTGTTGCTGGCTCGTGGGCCACGTTTTCGACTGCCCGCTGAGATGATCCGCGACAACGCACTGGCTGCAGCAGGCCTGCTCCAGGCTGAACTCGGTGGCCCGCCCGTGCATCCTTACGAGTTGAAGGAGGCTTACAAACCCTTCGAGGTAAAACCCGGCGCGGGCCTCTTTCGCCGCAGCCTCTACACCACCTGGCGGCGCACCAGTCCGCCTCCGGCGATGATCACCTTTGACGCCCCGCGCCGCGCGGTGTGCAGCGCCAAGCGAGATCGCACCAATTCCCCTCTGCAAGCGCTCATTCTGCTCAATGGAGAGCAGTATGTCGAAGCCGCGCGGGTTTTGGGAGAACGGTTGCAGGCAGAGACCCACGGGGATGTGGATCAACTCATCTCACGCGCCACGCTGGCTTGCCTGAGCCGCCTGCCCGATGCGGACGAACGCCGCATTCTTCACCAGCTCTATGAGGAGCAAAGGACGCACTACCAAGCGGATGCCGATGCGGCGCAGGCACTGCGAGCCATCGGCACCACGCCGCCACGCAAAGACGTGGGCAGCGCCGAAGCTGCGGCCGCTGCGGTGTTGGTGCAGGCTTTGATGAACCATGATGAGTGCGTGGTGAAACGCTGAACCGAACTGCCTTTTTAATTGGACCCAACTCGCCTTCGATGAACGCTCCTCTTTGGTCTCCCGCTTCTCTCAACCGTCGCCAATGGCTGAATCGATCCGGCATGGGATTCGGCGGTCTGGCGCTCAACGCATTGCTGGCCTCTGACAACGGAGAGGCAGGCAGGCACGGTGTGTTGGATCGACCTCACTTCGCGCCACGAGCGAAGCGCGTCATTTATCTGTTCATGTCGGGCGGGCCTTCCCACCTGGATTTGCTGGATTACAAACCCGTCCTCAACCAACGTAACGGCGAGCAATTGCCGGACTCCGTACGAGGTGGCCAGCGGCTCACGGGCATGTCGGGCAATCAATCGTCCATCCCGCTGGTGGGCAGCCCTTTCAAATTCAGCCAACACGGCCCGGCGGGTGCGTGGTTCAGCGAGCTGCTGCCGCATACCGCATCGATCGCAGAGGACCTCTGCGTGCTCCGCGGCATGCATACCGAGGCCATCAATCACGGCCCGGGCGTCACGTATTTTCAGACGGGATCTCAGATCGCCGGACGCCCCAGCATGGGTGCGTGGTTGAGCTACGGCTTGGGTCAGGAGAATCAGAATTTGCCGTCCTTCGTGGTGCTCATCACCAAAGACAAAGGCGGTCAACCCATCGGCACGCACCTTTGGGGCAGCGGTTTTTTGCCCGCCAAACATCAGGGCGTACTGTTCCGCGCCTCGGCGGATCCGGTGCTGTATTTGCGCAATCCAGCGGGCGTGGCAGACGCCAGCCGCCGTCGCATGCTGGATCGACTGGCCGAGCTGCATCGGCATCAGTATGAGGGTACGCCCGATGCGGAGATTCTGAGTCGCATCGACCACTATGAAATGGCCTATCGCATGCAGGGCAGCATTCCGGAAGCCACCGATTTTTCGGATGAACCGGCTCATGTCTTGGCGAGTTACGGACCCGATGTGGACAAGCCGGGAAGTTTCGCCGCCAACTGCCTCCAGGCGCGTCGCTTGGTCGAGCGCGGTGTTCCCTTTGTGCAGCTTTATCACCAGGGGTGGGATCAGCACGGCGGCCTGCCCAAGGGTCTGCCGCGTCAGTGCCTCGAAACCGATCAACCCGCCGCAGCACTGGTGAAGGATCTGAAGCAACGGGGTCTGCTGGATGAAACGCTGGTCATCTGGGGTGGCGAGTTTGGGCGCACGAACTACTGCCAGGGCAAGATTCAGGACAACTTCGGCCGCGATCACCACCCCCGTTGTTTCTCGATGTGGATGGCGGGTGGCGGCGTCAAGGCCGGAGCGGTGCACGGAGAAACCTGCGACTTCGGTTATAACATCGTCAAGGGCGGGGTGCACATCCATGATTTCCAAGCCACGGTCCTCCATCTGCTCGGCATCGATCACGAGCGCCTCACGTACAAATTCCAGGGGCGGCGCTATCGCCTCACCGACATCCACGGCGAACTGGTGCCAGAGATTCTGGCTTGATCAGCGTTTGAAAAACGATTCATCCGGGAAGGGGGCGCGGCAAATCGTAGCCGTCGAGGTGAGTTGATGGTGGGGGTGCGCG
>JAGRPD010000549.1 GCA_020439875.1 Verrucomicrobiales bacterium | reverse complement strand
GGCGCAGGTCTTCCTCGGCGATGCGGAAACCGTCGCTGGTTTCCTCCATGATGGCGAGACGCTGCCGGGCGTCGTCATCCTTGTCCTTGATGAAAAGCACGCAGTAGGAGGTGGCGCTGCCGCGGCCGATGCGGCCGCGCAACTGATGAAGCTGCGCCAAGCCAAAGCGTTCGGCATTGTGCAAGTACATGACGGTGGCGTTGGGCACATCGACACCGACTTCAATGACGGTGGTGGAGACGAGGGCGTCGATTTTGCCATCGCGAAAGCGGCGCATGATCTGGTCCTTTTCCTCCGCGGGCAGGCGGCCGTGGATGAGGCCCACTTCAAAATGCGGCAGGTGCTTTTGCCATTCTTCGAAGGCCTTGGTGGCGGCGGCGGCATCGAGCTTTTCGGATTCCTCGATCAAGGGATACACCAGGTAGGCCTGGCGATTTTGCTCGAGTTGCTCCGTGAGGAAGGCCAGGGCTTCCTTTTGTTTGCCGAGCGGGCGGACTTTGGTGATGACCTTGCCGCGCTCCTTCGGGCGTTCGTCGATGGTGGAGACATCGAGGTCGCCATACAGCGTGAGCGTCAAAGTGCGCGGGATCGGGGTGGCGGTCATGACCAGCACGTCGGGCGTGCGGCCTTTGCGAATCAACTGCGCGCGCTGACTGACGCCAAATTTGTGCTGCTCGTCGATCACCACGAGGCCGAGGCGCGACAGCAGCGCCTGGTCATTGAGCAGGGCGTGGGTGCCGATGACGAGATCGGGGCCGCGACCGGAGGCTTCGCGTGGCGACCACAGTTCGTTGCCGCTGCCGTCTTCTTTGCGGGAGCCGGTGAGCAGGCCGATTTGCAGGCCGAGCGGTTCGAGCCACTTGCGGGCGTTGTTGAGATGCTGTTCCGCAAGAATCTGCGTGGGGGCCATCAGCGCGGCCTGACTGCCGGATTCGATGGCCTGAAGGATGGAGAAAAAGGCGACGATGGTTTTGCCGCTGCCGACATCGCCGTGCAGCAGTCGGTTCATCGGTGCGGCGGCGGCCATGTCGCGGCGGATTTCATCGAGACAGCGCTGCTGCGCGGGGGTGAGGGCGAAGGGCAGACTGCCGGCGAGTTCGCCCGCCAAACGCGCCTCTCCCGCATGACGGATGCCGCCGCTATCCCGAACGCGGAGGCGACGGTGGACGACGCGGAGTTGGTAGAGGAAAAACTCTTCGAGGGCGAGGAAACGCCGCGCCTGCTCCAGCTCGTCCATCGACTCGGGAAAATGAATGGCGCGCAGGGCGCGGGCGCTGCTCCAGCCCGCGAACTCGCCATCAGGCGAAGGCGGCGGCAGATACGAATCGACCCCGGCGGGATCCAGATGCTGCAGGACGTGCCAGGCGGCGGTGCGCAGCGTTTTTTGAGCGACCCCGCCTTTCAACCGGTAGATCGGTGTGATGCGGCCCGTGTGGATGCGGTCGCCCGGTGCATCGCCTTCCTCAGCCAGCAGCTCGTACTCCGGGTGGTCCATGGAGAGCCGGCCTTTGAAATCCTTGATCACGCCGTAGATGAACATCTCCTGGCCTTCGGCGATGACCTTGTTCATGAACGGCATGTTCCACCAGCGCAGCGTGAGGGTGTCTCCCAAGGGCACGGGAACCACGGGGGCGACCTGGGCTTCGAACGCGCCGCGCCCTCGGCCGCGGCCAAAGTAGCGGGTGCTGGCCTTGGTCACCACCACATGATGCCCGCAGGGAACCGGCCCCGACTGGAACCCGACGGTGGCCTGGCTGCGCCGGTCCTCATGGCGAAACGGATACCAGCGCAAAACCTGCGCGCAGGTGGTGATGCCCTCTTTCTCCAATTGGCGGAGTTGGTGAGGCGTTAGCGCGGGGAGGTCTGAAAGTTGTTGAGGAATGGCAGTCACTCGTGAGCGGAATGGGGTCGAGCACAGGGGGTGACTCGTCGTTGAAGTCGTCGAGACATCCTGAAATCCCTGTTGGTAGCAAGGACCAACGGCGCGATCTTTATCACGGGGCTGCCATCGGCGCAATCCTCGGACCCATCGATGCGGAGGGGGGGAACGACCTGGATGAAGCTCGGCGTTCCAACATCTCACTCTGCAGCTTTTCCTGAAACAAAGCAGATTTTTGCAAATGAGATGGTCGGGCTGGCGGGATTCGAA
>JAGRPD010000548.1 GCA_020439875.1 Verrucomicrobiales bacterium | reverse complement strand
GCCGAATCTGGAAATCCTCCTCCGACTGATCATGCTCCTGATGAATCACCCGAAACAATCCGCCCACCACATCGACCTGCGGACGAATCTCCCCGATGGGATCGGAATGCCCGGAGGCAGCCACGACGCCAACCATCCAGGCGACGGCGATCCGCCAAGTCAGGCTTGAGTTCCGATTCACGCCGTCCAGCATAACCTTCCCACCGCGAGTCCGTCCAGCTTTGGTTCGCGCTGCTTTTCGCCTCCTCCTCATGCCCGCCTCCCCCGTCATTCATTGGTTCCGCCGCGACTTGCGGCTTTCAGACAATCCCGCTCTGCACGCCGCAGCCGAGACGGGCAGCGACGTCATCCCCGTGTATGTCCTGAGCAGTTGGAAAACGCAACACGGATGGACGGGACCGGCGCGTCAGCAGTTTTTGCTCGACTCCCTGGACAGCCTCGCCCGCAATCTGGAAGCTCAAGGTTCCCGCCTCATTCTGCGCGCAGGAGATGCCGCTCACGAGCTGCGGCGGCTCGTCCAGCAGACCGGTGCCCGCGCGCTTTTTTTCAATCGCGACTACGATCCCTTCGGCCGAGCCATGGAACAACGGATCCAGAGTGTGTGCCGTAAGCTGGGCATCGAATGCCACTCCTATCAAGAACGCGTGTTGCACGAGCCTGACGCCGTCCTCACGGGCAGCGGAGATCCCTATCGCGTCTTCACGCCCTACAGCCGCAATTGGCTCAATCAAACCAAACCTCAGCCCGTGCCGCGCCCCCAGCATCTCGGCTCGGTCCCTTCCAATCTCGACTCCCTGCCGCATCCGACGCTGGCGTACTGGTCGCTACCCGCGACGACAGCCACGCTCCCCGTCGCTGGCGAGCGCGCGGCTCGGGATCGCATGAAGGCCTTTCTCCAAAGCGATCGTTTGACCGGCTATCAGACGCATCGCGATACGCCCGCCGGTCAGACCACCTCCGGTTTGAGCCAGGACCTTCGCTTCGGTCTCATCGGCATCCGCGAGCTGTACCACCGCTGCACCAAAGTCCGCGAGCAGGTCGAAGCCAAGGCGCGCCCCTCCATCGACACCTACATCAAGGAACTCGCTTGGCGGGAGTTTTATCAGGCCATCTTGTTTCACTACCCCCACGTCTTTGAGGAGGAATTCAATCCCGACTGGCGCGGTCTCCCCTGGCCTGGCACGGAACAGGCCTTCAACGCCTGGGCCGCTGGCCGCACCGGTTTCCCCATCGTCGATGCGGGCATGAGACAGCTTCTGGCCACCGGTCTGATGCACAATCGCGTCCGCATGATCGTCAGCATGTTTCTCACCAAGGACCTGCACTGCGATTGGCGGCTGGGTGAGAGTTTTTTCATGCAGCACCTCATCGATGGAGAAAACGCCTCCAACAACGGAGGTTGGCAATGGTCGTCCGGCACCGGAGCGGATGCAGCCCCCTACTTTCGCATTCAAAATCCGTGGACCCAGAGCCAACGCTACGATCCTGATGGCAGCTACATCCGCCGCTGGGTGCCAGAGCTAGCGGGCGTCTCCGCAGCACGCCTCACCGCACCACCCAAGGACGGACGTCCCATCGCCCCCGGTTATCCCAGCCCCATGGTGGATCACGCCACCGAGCGGGATCGCACCCTGGCTCGATTCAAACGTCACCGCCATCCGTGAACGAGCTTGATCCGGGGATTGCATCCTTGCGGCCTTGGCGGATACTGCGCATCCCTGCTCTACCTCCACCATGGAAAAACGCCATCGCTCCAATCGCAGTCGCAAAGAGTCCACCGTCACCGGTTGGTCCGTCGATCAAAGCGCCGACATGTACGGCATCCGCGAGTGGGGCCACGAGTATTTTGACATCTCGGCCAAGGGAGAAGTGGTCGTCAACCTCAAGGACGGAGCCAAACGCAAGCCGATCAGCCTGGTGGAGATCGCCAAAGGGCTGCGGGAACGCGGCACGCAACTGCCCGTCTTGATCCGATTTGGCGACCTGCTGCGCTGGCGCATCGACGAGCTGAACGAGGGTTTTGCCGATGCCATCCGCGACGCCAAGTATCAGGGCAACTACCGCGGCGTGTACCCCATCAAGGTCAATCAGCAGCAGGAGGTGCTGGAAGAAATCACCGCCTATGGCCGCAAGTATCACTACGGGTTGGAGGCAGGCAGCAAGCCGGAATTGATCGCCGCACTGGCCTACATGCACGATCCTCAAGCCTACATCGTCTGCAACGGGTACAAGGATGAGGAGTTCATCGACCTCGCGCTTTATGCCCAAAAGATGGGTCTGCAGGTCATCATGGTTCTGGAGATGCCGACGGAGTTGGATCTCATTTTGGAACGCAGCCGCCGCATGGGCGTGCAGCCCGCTCTGGGAGTGCGCTTCCGTCTTTCCGCCGAGAGCGCCGGCCATTGGTCGGGCTCGGGCGGTGATGCCAGTGTATTCGGCCTCAACATTTCCCAGCTCATGCGCGTGGTGGATCACCTGCGCCAGGAGGGCATGCTCGATTGCCTGCGCATGCTGCATTACCATCAGGGCTCGCAGATCCCCAACATCCGCGCCATCCGTCAGGCCGTGACTGAGGCCACCCGGGTCTATGTCGGGCTGGTGCAGGAAGGGGCTCGCATGGGTTTGCTGGATCTCGGTGGCGGTCTCGCCATCAACTACGATGGGCTCAAAGGGGCCTCCGAAGGCAGCAGCAACTACGGCACCCGCGAGTACTGCGCCGACATCATCGAGGCCGTCTCCGAAGTCACCGGTGAAGCCGGAGTCCCCCACCCCGACATCATCACCGAGTCAGGTCGCGCCATCGTCGCCTACTACTCCGTGCTCGTCGTCAACATTCTCGACGTCAACCGCTTCGAGCCGCATCGCCAGCCCTCCACCCTGCCCGCCAATCCCCCCGCTCTGCTGGCTCATTTGTTCGAGCTGCGGGAAGACATGCGCAATGGCAGTGGGCGGCGCGCAGCGACGGATCCCGATCGTCTCCAGGAAATGTACAATGACGCCTGCTACTACCGCGACAAGTTGCGCAGCGAGTTTTCCTACGGCAAGGTGACCTTGCGTGAGCGGGCTCAGGGCGAAGAATTGTACTGGGAGATCCTCAGCTGGATCGCCTCCGCCGCCAAAGCCTCCGGTTACGACTTCGATCAGCTGGATCGCCTCGGCACCATCATGACGGACTATTATTACGGCAACTTCAGCGTCTTCCAAAGTCTGCCGGATCTCTGGGCCATCGATCAAATTTTCCCCGTGATGCCTCTGCATCATTTGAAAAAGGAACCCACCCGCCGCGCTGTTCTCTCTGACATCACCTGCGATTCAGACGGCAAGATCGCCTCCTTCGCCCACTCGGGTGAGCTGCATCCCAATCTGCCGCTGCACGACATGGATTTTGAAAAGGCGGATGCGGATTACATGCTCGGCATCTTCCTCGTTGGTGCCTATCAAGAGACGTTGGGAGACCTGCACAACCTGCTCGGAGACACCAACGTCGTCAGCGTGCGGCTCGAAAAAGGCAAACCCAAGTTCACTCGCGAGCAGGAGGGCGACTCAGTGGCCGAGGTGCTCAGCTACTGCGAGTACGATCCCAAAGACATGCTCAATCGCCTGCGCCATCTGGCCGAGAGCGCGGTTCACAGCCGCCGCATCAGTGCCCGCGAGCGGAAGGAGATCCTCACCGCCTTCGAAGATGGCCTGCGCGGCTACACGTACTTCGAAAGCTGACG
>JAGRPD010000547.1 GCA_020439875.1 Verrucomicrobiales bacterium | reverse complement strand
AGCCGGTGCTTCTGGGCATCACCAAAGCCAGCTTGGAGACGGAATCCTTCATCTCCGCAGCATCCTTCCAAGACACCACCCGCGTCCTCACCGAGGCGGCGACCCTTGCCAAGTCCGACTTGCTGCGTGGCTTCAAAGAAAACGTCATCATGGGCCATCTCATCCCGGCAGGTTCGGGTGCGGTGGTGAACCGGAACTTCTCCGTCGAGGAGTTGGAAAAACCCATTTTCTCCACCCGCACGCCCGTGGTGGAAGAAGTGGCCGTGGAAGGCTGACGCTTTCCGCTCCGCCGGATTCCAAACAATCCTTCTCAACGCCCGCTCTCGCCTCTCTGGCGGGGCGGGCGTTTTTTCATGCTGGGTTCGCTCGGTGAATCTTGACGCCGTCCGGGTGAACGGTGAATTCGAGGTGCCAGCCAGCGATCTCGGTGGCGTAGCAACGCTGCGCATCCTGCTGGTAGGCGGGCTGGGGGCGCAGGGACAAAGAATGCTCAATGATGCGGCGAGTCGGCTCGGAGGGATGAGCCGTCTGCCAAGTCACAGGGATCCGCACCGGAGGATCGTCCGCCCAGGAGCGCGGGGTATCCTCAGGCGCGTCCGCGTAGGGGACGTAGGGCTTGATGTCCAAAATGGGCGTGCCGTCGATGAGATCCACCCCCGTGACTTCCAGCATGGGGGCACCGGCTCCTTCCTTCACCACGCGTTCCAGCCGAACCAGAGTCAGACCCAAGCGATTGGGGCGAAACGGCGATCGGGTGGCAAAGACACCCCGGCGTTCGTTGCCGCCAGCGCGCGGAGGACGCACGGTGAGTGCGATGGGCTCGTCCTCGATGGCGTGAAATTGAAAAACGAGCCACAGGTGGGAAAAATCATCCAACCCGCGCACGGCTTCCATGCGTCGAAATTCCGGTTCAAATTCCAGTCGTCCCCAAGCTTCTGGCACCAAGCCTGACTGACGCGGCGTGCCAAATTTGTCAGGATAACAGGTGCGCAGAATGCCGATGGGACGAACCGTCACGGGTTTCAAGAATCAACGCAAGCTGCGAGGGATGAACACCGAAGTCATGCCCGCAGCAGTGGCAGCATCAATGCCCGATTGACCGTCCTCGAGTACCAAGCAGGCGGCGGGATCCACACCGAGTTCCTCAGCCGCTAGCAAAAACATGTCAGGTGCCGGTTTGCCTCGCCGCACTCGTTGGGGGGTGACGATGCTCGAAAACAAGGACAACAATCCAGTCGTTTTGAGGCAGGCGCGGACGATTTCTTCCTCACTCCCCGAAACCACCGCCAAGGGCAACCGGCCGTGAGCGGCCCGGGCCAGCGCGGCGACGGGTTCAATCGGTCGCACCTCTGGAATGTGCTGGAGGAACAGTTCGCTCTTGGTCGCTGCGACGGCTTCTGGATCGACGTCGGCACCGTACTGCGCATTGAGGCGCAGCACCGTGTCTTGCTCCCGTACTCCGGCCAGCGAATAGAAGGTTTCTTCGGAGAAAGGGTAGGGGGCGTGGTGCCGCTGTAGAGACTCCGTCCAAGCGATGTAGTGCAGTGGCATGGTATCGACCAGCGTGCCGTCGCAATCGAAGAGGATGGCCTGAAACGATGCTTCGGGGAGGCCCAAACGGGGATCGGCAAAAGCGGCGAGATGAACGCTGGCTGGCATGGGGCAGGGGAAACTGCTGATGCGCCGATCAATCGTCGCGAGAGGAGGACGAACTGCTTGACTCAGCCGCTGCCACTGCCGCCGCTTCCGGTAAGGCCACGGCCGAGCCCGAGGAATTCGGGCCGAGCAGTTTGCGGAAGATTTTTTGAGGGAAGGACAGGCCTTTCTCTTCGGTCTCCAACTGAGACAAAGCTTGTGCCTTGGCCATTTCCCAGGCCGGGGCAAAGCCGGGCGCATTGATCATCATGTGCTTTTCAGCTCGGGCGTAGATCTCCAGTTCGCGCTGCGCCTTGTTGTCCGACTTTTCGTTGAGTCGGGCCACCTGGATGCGGAGATTCTCGTTCTCTTGCGCCAATCGGGCGCGCTCTTTGTTGAGTTCCTGAATGTTGCGGGCGTCGAGGTCGAGTTTGTCACTCAGATGCTGGCGGTAGCGCTTGAATTCGCGCTTGGTTTTCCAGTGAGAAATGAGGGCGAGAATCAGAAAGATGGCACCCAGTCCAAGCCCCATGAGGAAGCTATTGAGGGGGCTGAAAATGGTTTCGAGGCTTTCTTTCATGGCGCGGCTAAGGTAATCGGAAGGGGCGACGCTGTCGCGGTGAAAATCGGAATTCCTGCGGGGCGGGGCAGTCCCAAAACTCCTGACGGCCCGTGAGTTCGTTTTTGCGGTGCGCGAGAAACGGAAATCAGCTTGCCTGGAGTTGCTCCACAGCGGCCTTCAGGCTCTCCAGAGAGGTGATGGAAGTCACCGTCACCGAGCGATCGATTTTTCCCATCAGACCCGTCAGCGTGGAATCGGGCCCGAGTTCGATGAAGCGCGTGTGGCCTGCATCAATCAGGTGGCACATGCTTTCTACCCAACGCACCGAGCCCGTGACCTGCGCTGTCAAAGTGGCGCGGATGTCTTCTGGCGTGGTGACTGGGGCCGCGCGGAAGTTGGAGATCACGGGGATCGCTGGGCTTTGAATCGTTGCGGAGGCGAGCGCGGAGGCCAGCTTCTCCTGAGCGGATTGCATCAGGCGGCTGTGATAAGCACCTGCCACCGTCAAAGGTATCGCGCGCTTGATGCCGTGCTCTTTGGAGATGGCAGCCGCTTTTTCAATGCCCTCTTTGGAGCCCGATAAAACGATTTGTCCAGGCGCATTGAGGTTGGCCACATCGACATTCGCTTCTTGGGCGACGGCACGCACGGCTTCTTCATCCCCGCCGATCATCGCCAACATGGTGCCCTGAGTCTCCAGGCAGGCTTGCTCCATGAAGCTGCCGCGTTGGAAGACGAGATCCAGACCGGTGGCAAAGTCGAAGCTGCCTGCGGCTGCGTGGGCCGTAAATTCCCCCAAGCTCAACCCCGCCGCAGCCGCGATTTGCAGGTCGGGCATCTCTTGTTTCAGCAATTCCAGCAGAGCCAGACCATGGGCATACAGCGCAGGCTGGCAGCGTGAGGTGCGGGTCAATTCTTCGATCGGACCTTCGAACATGATCTGACTCAGGGGTGCGTTGAGTTTGGAGTCAACCTGCTCGAAGAGAGCCTGGACAGCGGGGGAGGCCTCAGCCAAATCGCGGCCCATGCCCACCTTTTGGGCACCTTGACCAGAGAAAAGAACGACAACGGAAGTGCTCATGAAGAATGGATAGGGAAGGGTAGATCAAGTCCTGCGCCCCAGCGGCGCAGCAATTTTCTCTAACCGGTTTGGCGTCAGAAGCAAACAAGAAGAGAAATAAACTGTGTTGCAGATACACAGTTGACTTTGCCCGGTTTTGCGGGAATCTGGCGATGTGAAAGCTGCGAAAAAACAGAGCCCTTGGGTCGGTATTGAGGCGAAGACCGGGGTGTATCCGGGGATGGCGTCGGTGGATCGCTTCAAGCTGATGGGCATCGAGCCGGAGGCCGGGGTGCGGCGGCGACGGGGGCGGGTCTTGGGGCAGAAGGGGGTGGATTCGCATTGCTATCACCTGATGAGCCGCACCTGTGGCG
>JAGRPD010000546.1 GCA_020439875.1 Verrucomicrobiales bacterium | reverse complement strand
TAATGTCAAAGGCCTCCCGCTCGCGGGAGCTGAGCAGGCGGGCGGCGTTGTCCAGCCCGCGCAGCAGGGATTGCTGCTGGTAGTCGCTCATGAAGTCGCGGTTCGGATTGCGATCCACCAACTGGCGAAACAGACGATCGCGGTTGGCGAAGCGGTTCGCATCCATGCCGGTGGGCGGCGTGACGGATTGCGCGGCCTCCTCGGGCATGGGCAGGTTCATGGGGCCAAACTCACTGCCGAAGAAACCGGCGGTGGTGAAGGCTTTCAGCTCCTCGCTTTCCCCCACGCCTTCCAGGCGCTGACCGATGTTGATAAAGGCGGGCATCACAGGATTGCGCGGCCCGAGCACCCGCGCCATCCAGGCTCCGAGGTGGGGGCAGGCCACCGTCTGCGGTGGCACGTAACCCGTGTGCCAATGATACTGGTGCCGTGAGTGCAGGATGCTGCCGAGATCAGGCTGCACCGCGCTGCGAATCAGGGTGGCGCGGTCCATGACCTGGGCGATGTTTTCGAGTCCCTGACAGATTTTGAGCCCATCGACGGCGGTGTCGATGGCGGGGAAGGTGCTGAGCATCTGGCTCACTTCGAGTCCCTTCTCAAAGGCATGATAGCGTTTGGGATCAAAGGTGTCAGGCGCGGCCATGCCTCCCGCCATCCACAGCAGGATGCAGGCATCTGCTTTGGCGGCGGGTTGAGTGACGGCGTCGTCATTCTTGCTGCCGAGAGCCATCGCCTGTGGCTCACCCGTCATCCAGGCGGCGGTGGTGGCAGCGGCGAGTTTTTGGAGAAAGTCCCGGCGCTGAATCGGCTCGGGGGCGGTGGGATCAAAGGCGTACATGAGCGGAGGGCAGGGCTGGAATTACCGAACGTAGAGAAACTCGGGCTGCATCAGCAGCGCCCAGAGGAGATCGGCGGTGGGGGCGGGTTGCGGCTGCGGGCCGAGGACCTCGAGGGCGGTGGCTAGCTCGGCAGGTGTGGGGTCGCGCGCGAGCAGTTGGAGGAAAAGCCAGCGCACCAACTCGCGGCTGTCCGAATGACTTTGGCAGAGTTTTTCCGAACCCAACTGCAAAGCGTCGGCCAGTTCGCGGGTGTTGGAGAGATCGATGGCTTCCAAGGTGGTGATTTCTTCAGGTCGCATGGAGACGATTTGATCTCGATTGGGACGCCCCAGGGAGCGGGTGAGGAAATCACTCTTCAAAAGGCTGGCGCGGATGGGACGGGAGGCGGCGGCGTCTCCGTGAGCTAGCAGCGTGGGGCCGCGTTGGTCGAGGACGCGGGTCCAGGCACCGACGGGCCGGACCAGCGTCACGGGGTTGAGTTTTTTCGGCAGGGCACCCAGGCGGCCTTCTTTGCCTGCGGTGGTGCGGGGGGCCTGTTTCCAATCCGCCCCACTGCGGATCACTTGCTTGGTGCCGTCTTCCAAGGTGAGGTGAGCTTCAAAAAAGAGCCCGGCGGGATTTGGCCCCTTGCCAGCGTTGACACCGATGACGGCAATCTGGTTGCTGCCTTTTTGCAGGTGGTTATGCAGAGGGACGGAGAGGATGTTTTCCCAATTGGTGCTGGAGATCACGAACCTGCCGTTGAGGTAGAGCTGGCATTCGTTGTCGCAGGTGAGGATGGCACCGCCACTCTGCACGGCAGCGGGCAGATCGAGCGTGGTCACAAAAATCAAGCGCTCTCCCGCTGGCGGTGCGTGGCCGGCGGCGGCGGAGTCACCCCAGATCCACTCGGCGGTGAGTGTGGGCAGTTTGATCTTGGGATCGACTTTGCCTCGGAAAACGGGCGCATCCATGCCTGTTGGCGCGGTGCCGGTGAGCTGCCAGACGGCATCCATGAATTGCTCGGCGGTGAGGCGTTTGGCGCGCGGACCCGCGACGGTGGCGTTGGGATTTTGAGCGGCTTCTTGAGTGAGGGGCACGGCGGCGGACCGATACAGCTGAGACGTGGCAATGAGTTCCAGGGTGTGTTTGATGTCGAAGCCGTGCTTTTGAAAATCGGTGGCCAAAAAGTCGAGCAGATCCGCATCCCAAGGAGGCGTCTGCATGGCGTCGAGCGGATGAACGATGCCCCGGCCCATGAGGCGATGCCAGAGGCGGTTCACGAGGGTGCGGGTGAAGCGGCCGTTTTGTGGATGCGTCATCAGGCCAGCCAGTTGTTTCAAACGTTCGTCGCGCGGTGCTTGCGGGTCGATCTGCCCCAGCTCGGGAAACAACCAGGCAGCGCTGGCTTGGCGGCCGACGGCTTTGTCGCAGCGGTGGATTTCCAGCGGTTTCTCCGCGTAAATGGCGGCCAAACCGTAGGCTTCATCCAACTTCCAGCGGTCGATGAAGCTATCATGGCAGGAGGCGCACTTGAGGTTGATGCCGAGAAAACTCTGCCCCAACGATTGCGCAAACTGGATCTCCACCGTCTGCCCGGCACTGACGTCGCCACGCCAGCGGATGCCGTCGATGAAGCCTCGGCTTTCATCGGTAGCAGGGGCGATCAACTGGCGGGCCAGCTCGTCATACGGCAGGTTTTGAATCAATGCCTCATACAGCCAGCGGCTGATCTGACGGCGACCGCCCGTGATGAATCCGGTGCCGCCGTAGTCGTTGCGCAGCAGGTCATTCC
>JAGRPD010000545.1 GCA_020439875.1 Verrucomicrobiales bacterium | reverse complement strand
GAGCGCCATGAAGCCGTTTATGTTTTGAAGGAACCCGCCGGTCTGGAAGGAGGCACCGCCCTGACCCTCCAGCTCGTGCAGGCCTTCCAAAATGGGAAATACAACCTCGGCCACTTCCGCCTCTGGGTGACCACCAGCCCGACCCCGCGCTTCGGTGCCCCGCAAGCCGTGGTCGCCGCCCTCGCCAAACCACCTGGCCGTCGCAAGCCGGAGGAAGCCGAACTGGTCAAAACGCACTATCTAGCCCAGTCCACCCCCTACCAAGCCGCCAAAAAGGCCCTCGCCATCGCCAGCGAGCCCTTGCCTGTGGATCCTCAACTCATTGCGTTGGAGAAAAAACTCGCCACCACTCAGCAACCCATCGTGATCGACCCTCGCCTCGTCCAACTGCGTCGAGACGTGGCCTTGAGCAACGAACAACTCAAGGATCGCCGCCTCACCGCCGCGCAGGATTTGGCCTGGGCTCTCATCAATAGCCCGGCCTTCCTGTTCAATCACTGATCCCACTGGCCTTGACCTCCAGCCTTTCACTCTCAAGGTGGAGGCTGGACTCCGTGTGGTGATTTCAGTCCTTCACGCAGAGTCTCGTCCACTTGGGTCGCTCAAACGACGTAGAAATTACAAATCCGAGAGAAAAGTACGGAAAAAGTACTTCACTTTATTTGATTATTAGTCTTTGATGCGCAAATTCGGGTACATTCTCAACTTCCGGTGTTCCCGCCGCGCATGTCTCTATTTCAATCCCAGAGCCGACCTCGGCGCAACGCCACCCGCTTGGCACCCCGCAAGCGAAAGGCAAAACCTGGCGCGGTCCTGCATCAGGTGGAATTGAATCCCGAGACGCCCAAGACACGCTGGCAGACCCGCCTCGCGCGCCGGAAAAAAGGCTTCGTCCTCGGCGTCACTTTGCTGCTCGCCTTTTGCCTCGCCGCCCTCGCCAGCACGGTGTGGAAGCAGGCCTTTGATCGCAATCCTCTCTACGGCTTGAAGCACGTGAAGGTCGTGACCGAAGGCATCCTCACCGGGGATGACATCGCCAAAGACGCGCTCGGCCTCACCATCGGCATGGACACCCTGCTGATGAATCACCGGGAGCAGCGCGAGACCCTGGAGCGCCTGCCGGAGGTCAAAGAAGCACATGTGGAAAAAGACCTGCAGGGCAATCTCACCATCACCGTGGAACAGCGCCGCCCTGTCGCCTGGTTGGAATGCCAGCGGCTGGGCCTGCTCTCAGGTCGTTCCGGACTGGGCTGCCTGCTGGATGCCGAAGGCGTGGCCATCCCCTGCCGAGTGATGCTCAAATCCTTCATGAGCCTGCCCGTCATTCGGTTTGAAGGCCTCAGCCAGGTACACCCCGGTGCTGTCGTCCCCGACCACCAAGTGACGGCTGCACTGCGGCTGTTGCGGGAGATGGAGACCCGCATCGACTCCGGCATGGCGGGGGTCGAAGCCGTCGAAATTCCCGTCAAATATGCCGTCACCGTACGCTTTCGCGATGGCCTGAGCACCACGTTTTGTCCGGATCGTCTCGACCATCAGCTGCCGCGCTTTGACCGCGTCATGTCCGAAGCACGCCGCCACGGCTGGAAGGTGGCCACGCTGGATCTCCTACCGGAGCACAACGTCCCCATCACCTTCGCAGAGCCTCCCGCCATCCTGGCCCAGACTCGTCCTTAACACTCTCCCCCCTCACCGTTCCACCCCTCTCCCTCCCCCCGTTCTGCCATGGCTCGAAGCACCATCTACGCCGGACTTGAAATTGGCACCCACAAGATTTGCGTGGTGGTGGGTGAGGCGAAGAAAGACGGCTCCATCAAGATTTTGGGCGTCGGTCACGCGGCCTCTCGCGGCGTGCGCAAGGGTGAGATTGTGGACTTTGACAAGGTGCAGACCTGCATCAACGACGCCCTCGTCCGCGCCGAAGACCGCAGTGATGTGATGATCCGCAACGTCTATCTCGGAGTGACCGGAGCCCACGTCGAAAGCATCAACAACCGCGGCTGCTATCGCCTGCCTGAGGACCAGTTGGAAATCACGGAAGACGACGTAGAAGAGTCCAAAGAGATCGCGCGCAACGTCAGCATCCCCCAGCAGAACGTCTTTCTCCACAGCGTCACCCGGCAATACATCGTGGATGGCCAAGAAGCCGTGCGCCAACCCATCGGGCGGGAAGCCCGTACCCTGGAGGCTGACTACCACATCATCCATGGCGTGCGGGGTCGTGTACAAAACGCCATCCGCTGCGTCCGCGAGATCCCGCTGGAGGTGGAGGACGTGGTCTTCACCCCCATCGCGGCGGCTCAGGTGGTGCTGACGCGAGAGATGAAAAGCCAAGGGTCCCTCATGATCGACGTCGGGGCTGGCACCGCCGACTATGTGCTCTATGAAGACGGCATGATCGCCGCCTCCGGCTGCGTCCCCTTGGGTGGAGATCACATTTCCAACGACATTGCCATGGCGTTGCAAATCCCCAACGGCCGGGCGGAACGGCTGAAGGTGGAGGAAGGCAGTGCCCTGTTTGACGATGTGGATCCCGATGACATGCTGCGGGTGGAAGATGACACGGGGCACCTGATCGGAGAAGCGCCCCGCGCCTTCATCAATGAAATCATCGCCCTGCGCTGCCAGGAGATCTTCGAGCTGGTCAAAGACCGCTGTGAGCCCTGGATGGGAAAACTCGGCGCGGGTGTCGTGCTCACCGGAGGCTGCAGCCTGTTAAAAGGGATTGACTCCGTGGCCCATGAAGTGTTTCAAATCAAGGTCACACGGACCGGTTCTGCACCTGTCAGCGGTGTCACGGCCACCTTTGAGAACCCCATGTTTGCGGCCCCCATCGGACTCATTCGTTACGCCCAGATTCTGGATAGCGAGAAGCCCTTCCTCTCGCCCCTGGTCCGGCTCAGCCGCAAAGTCTCTGAAATGCTCGGCTCCATCGCCATGTAGATCTTTTTTTCCTGCCTCCGCCGTGGATCGCACCCCGTCGTAGGCACTCGCTCCATTCAACGACTCCCACACACACCACCCCCCAAGCATCATGGTCGAATTCACACGCAATCCAGGCACCCCTCAAGGTGCAGAAACTCTCCACAGCTGCATCATCGGCGTGGGTGGCGCGGGCCTCAATGTGCTGGACCGCATCACCCTGGACCGCACCATGGAGGCCACTCTGGTGGCCATGCACACCGACGTCCGCGTCCTCAGCCACTCCATGGCCCCCGCCAAACTGCAACTCGGCACCGACCTCATGCGCGGCGTCGGAGCCGGTGGTGATCCCGATCTCGGACGTGAAGCCGCCCTTTTCTCTCGGGAGGAAATTCGCAAGGCCGTCGATGGCCACCAGATCGTCTTTCTCTGCGTCGGCCTCGGCGGTGGCTCCGGCTCGGGGGCCGCTCCCGTCGTCGCGGAGATCGCGAAGAGCACCGGAGCCATGGTCTTGGTCGTCGCCACCGTGCCCTTTGCTTTTGAAGGCCGCCGCCGCATCCGTCAGGCTGAAGAAGCTCTCGAACTGCTGCAAAAACGGGCCGACGCCCTGGTGCTGTTTGAAAACGATCGCATGGGCGAGCTGATCCTGCCCAAGGATGGCATCCAAAAAGCCTTCAGCTCGGCCGATCAACTCATCTCCCAATGCCTGCGCGCCGTGTCCACCATGGTCAC
Source organism: Verrucomicrobiales bacterium (assembly GCA_020439875.1). Lineage (GTDB taxonomy): Bacteria > Verrucomicrobiota > Verrucomicrobiia > Verrucomicrobiales > Verrucomicrobiaceae > JAGRPD01. The sequence goes on along the minus strand of JAGRPD010000545.1, from coordinate 1,324 downwards.
CACGCCCGGCCTCGTCAAATTGGGACTCGATGACCTCACCACCGCCCTCAGCAGCAGCGAGGGCCGCTGCCTTTTTGGTTTTGGTGAAGCACGCGGTCAGCACCGCGGTGCCGAGGCACTGAAGCGCGCTTTGAAGAGCCCGCTCATCGATCAAGGCCGCCTGCTGCATCACACCAAAAACCTCCTCGTCCACGTCGCGGGCGGAGAAGGCCTCACTCTCGTCGAAGTCGAGGCCATCATGAAGCAAGTCGGCCGCAATGTGCCCGACGAAACCCAGATCCTCTTTGGCGTCGCGGTCGATCCCAAACTCGGTGAATCCGTGGCCGTCACGTTGATCAGCTCCCTCGGAGCCGATGTCCCCACCCGTGACGCCCCCCGCCCCTCCGAGCCCGTCAGCCGCCCCCTGACCCGGGCCGAAGCGGACGACCTTGCCCCGCCGGCTTCCCTTCGCAAGCCGACACCGCGCCCCGCCGAGACCCGCCGCGCCGCCCCGCCACCAGCCCCCGAGCCCGAGCCTGAGCCGGAACTCGAAGAGCCCGAGAACGAGCAAGTCGAAGAAACGCCCGCCGCGCCACCTCCACTGCCCCAGCGCAGCGCTCCAGTTGAGGCACGCCAGGAGCCTGAACCGACACCCAGCCCCGAGGTCGCAAGCACGGATCTCGATCTTTTCGGCCAGGAAACCCGAGCCCCCGCTCGACGCGAGCCCACGCCCGCCGCCAGCACCTTCCCCGATGAAGTCGAGCTGCCCGAGCCCCTCGAGGATGCCGCCGAGCCCGAAGTCATCGTCGAAGCGCAGGAAGAAGTCGTGGTGATCGAAGAAGAAGTCATCGCAGCGGACATCGTCGAGCCGATTCCTGAGACCACCGCCATTCCGGTGACCTCCCGCCAACCTGAACGGGAGCCCGAGCCCGAGCCTGAACCGCCACGCGCCAGCCCAACAAAACCTGCCCCCAATCGCACCCTTCTCTCCTCCGTCATTCAGACCAACGGAGCCAAAGCGCCCTCTGACGACATGTTTGCCGCTGGCGAGCAAGACCGCGGTCGCTTCAAGGACACCGAGCCCTCCATCGTAGAGGGTGAAGACCTCGACGTACCCACCTGGATGCGTTTGAAGAAGAAAATGAAACGCTGATCCCGCGAAACAGCAACAGATCGCAGGCTTGACAGAGCGCCATTCTCCCGTGAAGAGGCGCAGGCATGACCTACACTGAAAAACTCAACGCCCGCATCGCCGCCACCGGCTCCCACCTGTGTGTCGGCCTGGATGTGCGGGCCACGCAGGCGGATGAAGCCACCCGAGATTGGCTGCTGCGCGTCATTGAAG
>JAGRPD010000544.1 GCA_020439875.1 Verrucomicrobiales bacterium | reverse complement strand
TCTCAAAGACGTGTGGCCTCATTGCGGCCACCTACAGAGGTGCGGTGCGACCCGTAGCATGGTCTCTCCAGAGCCGTGCTTCCCCGCTGCTCTTGGGCGAACTCGACTCCAAACTCCACGCCGTCCGGCTCGCCATGCACAAAGGCTCGACTCGGGAGAGTCAAGCCACGTTGGCGGTTCGCGCCGAGAGACGATCAACGCTCGAAGTCCCCAATGCGTTGCTTGTTGAATGTCGATTGTCGAACACGGATTTTTGATTTTTGAAGGAGATGCGGCAGCGGTCTCATTCGCGTTCTCAAAGACGTGTGGCCTCACTGCGGCCACCTACAGAGAGGCGGTGGCGCGCTGTGGGGACCTTACTCCTTTCGCGGACCCTGCGCTTTTCCTCGAACATACCGCCGAAATTCCAGTGCAGAGGAGGTGGCGAGGATCTCGGCCAGCTCAAAGTCCGCTTCAAACGGTGGCATGAACACGTCGCCCTCCACCTCGTCCTTCACCAGCGTGAGGTACAGCTCGGAGCACTCCGGCAGCAGGGTTTCGAAAAGGCGGGCTCCACCAATGAGAAAGGCCTGGGCTTCCCCTGCAACCACCTCGCGCCATTGGTGGGCGTTGCGCAGGATCGTGAGGCCGGGCGTCTCCGGCAGGGTCCGACTGATGACGATGTTTTGACGCCCAGGGAGGGGTTTACCAATCGATTTATAGGTGCTGCGCCCCATCAGGATGGGGTGGCCGAGAGTCAGCTTCTTGAAAAACTTCAAATCTTCGGGGTAATGCCAAGGCAGGCTCCCATTGCGTCCGATGACGCGATTCTCGGCCATGGCGACGACGGCGGACAGCCTGGGAGGGGAGGAAGACATGAGCACCGATGCATCTTCCCTGAAGAGATCTCAATGCGGAGTTCGTCAGAGGCTGCAAATTGACTCAACAAACGCCTCGGTGCCTTTGTCATAATGCGTTCCAATCCATGCTTTTCCGAAGCCTCGTTGCACTCTCATTCATTCCCCTCTCGGGCGTCTCCCCTCTGTGGGCTGGCTGGCGTGAAGACAGTGGCTTTGTGAAACTCCAGGCTGAACTCGGCGCGGCTATGCCGACGGGAAGCGGCATTGCCTTGTTGCAGGGTGAGGCTGGCACGGTGGGCACCACGCCTCTGGAATACCTGCCGCAAGCAGGTGGGCCAGATCTCTTCGCTGGGGTGTCGAATTACGCGGGCAAGACCTTCACTCCGCATTCGGGGGAAGGCATCGTGCTCAACCATGCCAACTCCGTCGCCTCCAATTTCTACGGCAATGGCTGGGGCGCTGCTCCGGGAGCCACGGAGATCCATTGCTTCGATGCCAATGATTTCATCGACCGCCTGGGCAGTTTTCTCACAGCTCCCGAAGTGTTTCCCGGCCGTGTGCAAAACCACAGCTGGGTGGGATCGACTGGCAATTCGTCGTCGGACGCGCAGATGCTGCGGCGCTTTGATTTCATGTTGAATCGTGACGCCCGGCTGGCGGCGGTGGGTTTGTACAATTCCCCCACCATCATGCAGCCGCTGCTGGGCTGCTCCTACCATGCCTTGGTGGTCGGCGTGATGTCGGGAGCGCACAGTCAAACCGGCACCACCGTGGATGGCACCGGTCGGATGAAGCCGGACCTCGTCGTCAATGAATCCCTCACCAGCTATGCGACACCGGTGGTGGCGGGGTCCGCTGCCGTTTTGCTGCAAGCCGCCATCGCCTCGGGCGATCCCGATGCGGAGCGCCCCGAAGTGATCCGCGCTCAGCTGATCGCCGGCGCATCCAAGCAGCGCCTTCCAGCCTGGCAGCGGGCGGCTGATGCGAAACCCTACGATGCCGTTTTCGGTGCGGGTGAGGTGAACATCCACAACTCTTGGCACCTGCAGGCGGCGGGAAAACAAACTTATTCCACCACCGTGGACCGCCAGCCCAGTGGTTGGGACTTGGCCGCCACCACCTCCAACAGCAGCGGGCGGCGTTACTTTTTCACCATTCCCGAAGGGCGCTACGCAGACACTTTCTCCGTGGCCCTGTGTTGGAATCGTCAAATCAGCACGGGGGGGCTCTCCTACAGCTCGAGTTTATCCGACCTCAATTTGAAGCTGTATGCGTCAACCGGCCTCACGCCCGAGGCCGTCCCTCTCGCGCAGAGCATCAGCACGGTGGACAACGTCGAACATCTCTTCCTGCGCAATCTGCCGCCGGGTCAGTATCTGCTGCAAGTCACCGCGTCGGTGAACAATCGAGACTACGCCCTGGCCTGGCAGTCCCTCCTCGGCGCGGGACCGGTCCTGACCCTGCGCCGCGAGGCATCCGGGCAGGTGTTCCTGGATGCTGCCGCGTTGGATCCCTTTGTCTCCTATCAAATCCTCATCAGTCCCGATCTCACTGCGCCTTGGACCGTGAAAGAAACCTTCCGCACGGCAGACACGGCACCCTCCCTGACGCACGCCTGGGAGGATGTCTCGCCAGCTCCAGATCGCTCCTTCTACCGCCTGTCGTGGGAGGCGATCAGGTGAAAAGAATGTGAGTGCCTTCTCCCGCCGACTCTTCGTAAAATTGGCCGACGGTGAGGACGTCATCGACGCCATCCCACAGGTCTTCCTTCTTCAGCTTGAACATGTCCATCGCCAGTTTGCAGGCGAAGATTTTGCCGCCTGAATCGGAGATGAGTTCCAAAAACTCGCGCACGGGCGGCACATCGAGCTTTTCCATCTCCTTGTTCATGAGATGGGTGGCGAAATTGGACACGCCGGGCAGCGCGCCGAGCACGGTGGGGAAAGGCATCGTCATGGGCAGGCCCAGCATCGGCATCGCCATGTTGAGCGCGGAATTGCCTACCGTGGCCACCTTGAGGTCATCCAGCGTGGTTTGGTTCAGCGCGTTCAGACCGAAAAAGGTGAAAAACAAGGAGGCTTCGATGCCTTCCATGCGGGCTCCATTCGCCATGATGAGAGCGGGATAGACGCCGTCCAGCGAGCCTTTGGAGACGATGATGCAGATTTTTTTGACCGGTGCGGGTTTTTCAGAGTTCATGACAGGGTGAGGCAGGGAAGTGAGGAATGAGTTGCTCAGATGCAACCGACGGGTTTAGGAATGCCAGCGATTTTGGATGCCTTCTTCAACGGGCCTCCAGGGAAGAGGGCGTAGAGTTCTTTGGTGGTGACGACTCCGCTTTTGCCAACACCGCGAATGGTGATGCTGGCGTGCTGCGCCTGCAGCTCACGCAGGTAGGTGAGCACTTTGCGATGATCGTCCGTCAGAGGTGCGACGCCTTCTTCTCCGGCGATGGCGTCTGCCATCTCGGGCGTCCACTGATTCATGTCCGTGAGGTAGCCCTCTTCGTTCACATCGACTTCAGTTCCAGCAATGGTTTTTTTCATGGGGGGGAATGGGTTGAGGTTAGGCCGTTTCGACGGGTTGTTTGATGCGATTCACACCGACCAAAGGCAGGCCGCGCATCAGCACCTGCCAGTAGATTTGGCGAAAGGCGAGTTTCCCCAAGTGATTGAGGCGACTCTCCTCCAGCAGCTTCAAGGGACCAAAGGGGAAGGGGAAATTGCCCTCATGCGGCTCGATGTCATAGCTGAAATCGATTAGCAGCGCTTTGCCATCACCGGATTCCACAAAGCAATTCGAGTGCCCATCAAAATCAGGCACCAGCGGTTCTCCGCGCAGGTGGCGCAGAACGTTTGCCGTCAGGCCCTCCGCCTCAAAGTGCGCCACAGAGCCCGCTTTGGATGCAGGCACGTTGGTCGCATCTCCGATGACAAAAACATCGGGATGATTCCGGGCCTGCAGCGTGTGTTTGTCCGTCGGGATGAAGTCCAAATCGTCTCCCAAGCCGGAGCGTCGCACCGCTTCATCTCCCATGTTCACCGGTGTCGTCACCAGCAGGTCATACTCCAGCTCGCGTCCATCGAAGCAGACGATCTTGCGCGCCTCGGCGTCGATGTGTTCCACCACAAACTCCGCCTCAAGATGGATGCCTTTGTCCCCGAGCAAATGCCCCAGCTTCTTGGCGGCTTTGGGTTTGGTGAAGGCGCCCGAAAGCGGGGTCGCATACGTGATCTCCACCTTGTGGCGCATGCCTCGCTGTTTGAAGAAGCTGTCGGCCAAGAACGCGAACTCCAAGGGCGCAACCGGGCACTTGATGGGCATCTCGGTGACGTGAACCACCAGTTTGCCGCCTTCCCAATCGGCCAATTTTTCCCGCAACGCAGTGGCCCCGTCAAAAGTGTAAAAATCGTGAATGCTCTTCCGCCACTCGCTGCCGAGCATGCCCTCGGTCTCCTCGGGAGCCGTGCGAGATCCCGTCGCGATGATGAGCAGATCGTACCCCACCGACGTTCCATCTTGCAGCAGGACGCGGTGCTCGGCGGGTTCGATGCGATCCACCTCGGCCAGTTGAAACGAGACTCCCTTAGGCATCAGAGACTTCTTGGAGCGCACGATGTCCTGCTCTTCGTAGTGTCCGAACGGATAAAACAAAAATCCCGGCTGATAGTAGTGCGTGTCATCGCGGTCGATGACGGTGATCGCCCATTCGCTCTTGGGCAACTTTCGCCGCAGGTGATGCGCCATCATGGTGCCGGCCGTGCCAGCGCCTAAAATGAGGAGGTTTTTATTCATGACTTGCCAGGGGTTGGAGCTTCAAACGTGATCTTCCACAGCCCGCGAAGATCCCCGAGGTGGAAGCCGGTGGCCTGATCCTCAGGGTAGAGCTGCTGGATCAGCTTTAAATCGGCGGGCGCTATCACGTTGGTCGGATCGCCATGGCATTTCAAACAGGTCTCCGCAGGTATCACGATGGGGGCATAATAAATCCGGCGACCATCTTCTTCCTTCGTCAGCTCAGCTTGGGGTGGCTTGCCCGCACTCAGAGCCTCTTGCATGGTTTCGATCCGTTTCAACTCCTGCGGACTCGCCTGATTGGCGGGATTGCGCGGCTTGTGACTTACGCGTTGGATCCGAACGCCGTGTTTCTTTTGCAATTCAGCAGCCAGCCCTTTGACGTTTTCATGACAAAACGGAATGGCCTTGGCGGGTCCGCCTTCCGCCATTGCCCGCATTAGATTGCCGCTCATCGTGGCAAAGGTATCGGCAATCACTTTCTGCGCCTGGGCGCGCAGAGCTTCATCATCGGCCTGAGCGCTGATGGGGGCGAGCGTGCAGGAGACCGCGAGGGCGAGGGTGGAGATTGTTTTTTTCATCATCTTCTCATTGCAACTATATGCGCGTATGCGTATATGCAAGTGTAAACCAAATTTTTGATGAAAGGTTCTCTCTCTTCTGATTCTCGTGGCGTCATCGCGCCGTGCACTGCCTGCGGAACGCTCAATCGACTGCCCTACAATCGCCTGGGCCAGACCGGACGCTGTGGGACCTGCAAGGCCGACTTGGCTCCGCCGGCCGCTCCCGTGGAGATCTCCTCTGCCGAAGGGTTCAATGCCTTGGTCTCTGAGTCGCCGCTGCCGGTGTTGGTCGATTTTTGGGCGGAATGGTGTGGCCCCTGCCGCATGATGGCTCCTGAATTCACCAAGGCTGCCGCCGCTGCTGCTGGGCGTCTCATCCTGGCCAAAATGGATACCGAGGCCTTGCCAGACCTCGCCGGTGCACTCCGCATTCAGGGCATCCCCGCCTACATTCTCTTCAAAGCAGGACGTGAGGCCAATCGAACCTCAGGCTTCCAACCCGCTGCACAGTTGTTGCAGTGGGCGGGCGCTTGAGCTGCATGCAGGGTAGGAATCTGCAAAGCCTCGCCCCTGGCGGGCGTTGACTCCGTCTGCATGCTGCGGAGCCTCGTCATCGCCCTCGCTCTCACCTCTGCCTCAGCGGCAGGGGCCCGCTCCATTCTGCCGGTTTTGGAGGAGCACTGCGTGCGATGTCATGGAGAAAACGGAAAGGTGAAGGGGAAGGTGAACTTGTTCGAGATCGATGACGTGGCGGGCTTGGCGGGCGACGCGGAATTGCTGCAGAAGATCATCGAGGCGATCGACTTTCAGGAAATGCCGCCGGAGGACGAACCGCCGTTGGCATCGGAGGTGCGCGCCAAGTTTCTGGCCGATCTCGGTTCGCTCCGGCGTCAAGCATCTGGCCCGGCCTCATTCGCGCACACGCCGGTGCGTCGCATGAACCGGTTTCAGTACCACAACGCGGTCACCGATTTGTTCGACCTGAAGTGCGTGGTGTTCCCTTTGCCGGAGCGCATGATGCGCGAGCACAACGGCTACTTTCAACCGGCATCCGGGAAGATGGCCGATGTGGTGACGGTGGGGAGCCGCCCGCTGGGCAAGTCGCAACTCATCGAGAAGGGCCTCGACGGTGTCGCTCCCTTTCCCCAGGACCTCCGGGCACAGCATGGGTTCGACAATCGCGGCGACCACCTGTCGCTGTCACCGCTGCTGATGGAATCCTTTCTAGCCTTGGGGCAGTCGATCACCCAGAGCCGGGACTTCAACGAGAAGCAGGTGGGCATTTGGAAGGCATTTTTTCAAGCGCCCAAGGATCCGCCGGATCTGAAGTCCGAGATCCGCCAGCGCTTGCAACCTTTCCTTGCCAAAGCCTTCCGGCGACCTGTCGAGACGGCCCTCTTGGACCGCTACACCTCCTTCGTCCTGCATCAGTTGGATGCCGGCGCCCCGTTCGACGAAGCGATGAAGGCCGTCGCCGCAGCGGCGCTTTCCTCCCCCAAGTTTCTCTACCTGTACGACAGCTCCGGGGGCGACGGCGCCTCGCAGACAGTCGATGACTACGAGCTGGCGTCGCGCCTCGCACTGTTCCTGTGGGGCAGCCTGCCGGACGAGACCCTTCTCGACCTGGCGGCGAAAGGCGAACTCAAGCAGCCCGGCGTGCTTGGAGCCCAGTTCGATCGCATGGTGAAGGACGCGAAGGTGAAGCGCTTCTGCGACAGTTTTCCCGCCCAGTGGCTTCAATTGGAACGCATCATTTCATCGACCCCCAACCCCGAAAAGTATCCCGAATTCTACTTCGCCAAGTTTCGCGCCAGCATGCACATGATGCTGGAGCCGCTGCTGGTTTTTGAAACGGTGTTGATTGAGAACCAGCCGGTCACCCAACTGATCGACTCCGACTTCACCTACCGCTCGTCCCTGCTGGAGAAGAGCTACCGGGGCATGGCCCTGGGTGTGGTCAAGGATGAAAAGGGCGGTGGTGTGACCACCCTCAACTTCAAGCGCCTGCCGGTGACCGACCGGCGCAGCGGCGGTGTCATCACCAACGCCGCCGTCATGACCATGACGTCGGGTCCCGACCGTACCCAGCCCATCACCCGCGGGTCTTGGCTGGCCACCGTCATCTTCAACAACCCGCCCGAGCCACCGCCAGCCGATGTTCCACCGCTGGCGGAGAAACCCGCCGCCGGTGAGGAGCATCTCACCCTGCGCGAACGGCTTTCGCTCCATCGCGAGCGCGCCGACTGCCGGGGGTGCCACGAGAAAATCGACCCGCTCGGATTCGCGCTGGAGAACTACGACCCAGTCGGCCGCTGGCGCGACACCTACGACAACGGGCGTGCAGTGGACATGAACGGAACCCTTTTCCGCAAGCATCCGTTCAACAACGTGATTGAGTTCAAGGACGCCATCCTCGCCGAAAAGGACCGCTTCACCCGCGGGCTCGCCGGGCATTTGCTTTCGTTTGCGCTCGCGCGGGAACTTGGCCCCGCCGACCAACCCACCCTCGACCAGATTGCCGCGGCGACCGCCACCGACGGATACCGGATTCAAACCCTGCTCAAGCAGATCGTCCTCAGTGAACCGTTCCGCGCCAAGTCGCTTCGCTAAGAGCCGCGTTAGACGAGAAGAGGGACTTCGCAAGGGCCGCTCCTCAAACTCCGTATCAAGCCGAACCCATCATGATCTCCTCCCGACGCAACTTCCTCCGTGGACTCGGCGGCGCCACGCTCGCCCTGCCCTGGCTGGAAAGCGCGGGCCGGGCGGCCCTGCGGCCGGTCGCCCAGCGGATGGCACACTTCTATGTTCCGATCGGTGTCGTCCGTCGCGGCTTCTTTCCCGGAGAGGCGG
>JAGRPD010000543.1:2914-5916 GCA_020439875.1 Verrucomicrobiales bacterium | reverse complement strand
GGAGTCGCCAGCAGGGCGGCTGCACCGATGCAGCAGGCTGCCAGGAATGCCGTTGAACCCATCGCCAACGCAGCGTCAGCCGTAGGTCAGCAGGTTCAGGGAGTCGCCAGCAGGGCGGCTGCGCTGGTGCAGCACTCCGCCGGGGCCGCGGGCCATGCAGCCTTGTCGGCCAGCGATCAAATGGGTAAACTTGCCAGGTCGGCTGGCACCTCTGTGCGGGATGCCTTGAGAGGTGCCGCAGGCAAGACTGAATCGGGACTGAACCGCATCGGCGAGGGCGTGTCTTCCCGCGCCAATCAAGCGGGAAACCAACTCAAGGAATCCGCTCCAGGCCAAAAGCTTGTTTCTGCAAAGGAGGCGGCTCTCACCCAGTTTGAGAACCTCGGAATCAGTCGGGGCAAGCTTGCCATTCCCCACCAATACGGCGGCTGCATCACCATGGAAAATGGCGGCAAAAACAATCCCATCGGCAACCACCTCACGGGTGCCATCGCCAAAGCTTACGACAGAAACGAGCGGCAGAACAACGCCCTGCGCAACCACGTCACCATTGGTCAGCGGGATCAAACCGCAGCCGGTCCGAGGATCGGCAGGTAATCGCCTTCATCGTTCCGGCCTGCCCCTCAAGCCAAGCCACCTCTTCCGATCCCACCTTACACCGTCATGCCGCAATTCAATTCCCCTGAAGATGTCATCGAATCGTTTCGCAAGGCCTGCGAGGCCAACGACTCCATGCGTCCGAACATCAACCAGATTCAGACTGCGGTTGAGAAACTGGAGCAGATTGCCAACGAACCCGACGACATCCACGCAGCAGCCATGTGCTACGATTTGGTCACTCAGATCGATCAACCCGAAGTCGGTGCCGCCGCCGCCAACCTGCTCTACTTCCGTGAGAACGGTCATGATCTTGCCTGCAACACCGGTCAGGAAATCATGCTCGCTCAATTTGAGAATAAGAAGGTCAATCCCAACGACTTTCTCCGCAGCCGACATGGAATGAACGGCTTCACCAACGCGGTGATTGAAAACACCTCGCCGCGCTACGAATCCGACACGCAGGCTCTCATCCAGGAAATGGCTACCCGAGCTCAGGTTCTCGCCTATAAACCCAGAGCGGACACGAGTGCCGCAGGTCTCACGCCCGAGGAGCGGGAAGTCGCTGTGGAATTGGGAAATGAATGTCTGGACCTCATGGTAGGAGCTGGTCTGACCGAACCCACCTTGCAATACCTCAATCAGGTCTCAAGCGTGGCGCTGAGCCAGCAGGCTGCTAAGGCGATTGGTGAGTATTCCAACGCCTCGGGAGATGCTCTGCATGCCCAGCAGGAGAAGCTGGCCAAGGCCATCTCCAACAACAGCACCACCTTGCGTGCGATCGGGCCCAGATTGGCCACCGAACGCCATCGCAACCCGGAACTCCAAGGCAATGCCATCTGGAAGGCTGCGGTCGCCAGCGCGCAAAAAACCTTCAATCTGCCGCACACTGAAAACGTCGCTGAAGTGGAAGCCACCGTGGGCATTCAATCGAGGGTCCACACAGCGGAGAATCGACAGAAAGTGGATGCGTTTCACGCCAGAATGGCCACTGCCCCACCCGCCGATTCATTGAATGCAAACTTATCCCAAGTCGCTGCCGAGCTCAAAGCGGCCGGTGTTTGGGAACTTGATGGCGCGAAACTGAAAGAGCTGGACATCGGACTGAAAAAGCCCGCCAACAAGACTTCCCCGGAGGTCCCTTTGCCAGCATCTCAGATCTCTGAATCCCAGCCTGGCTCGCCCCGCACTCAGAGCATCCGTGATGCGCTGCGTTCCGCCAAGGACCACCTGAAGTCCGCCCTGCATCTCGACGACGAGCACAAGAAAAATCGCGCGGAAAAGCAATTGGCCAAGCGGGAGGAGCATCTTGGAAATCTGCTTGATCGCAGAGCGGCCTTGCAGCAGCAGCTTGATGATCCAGCTGTCCAGGACGCGCTCAAAACCAAGGCCGATCCGAAAGCTTTCATCAGCGGCCATCAGCAGGCCCGAGCCGGCCAGCAGGACTTGATGGACGCGCGCGATTTGCTGCGTCAGGCGGCCAAACTGGACCAGCGCATCGAACGCAACGAGCAAAAGATCGCCAACAAGCAGCAGGAAATCGATCGCCTCCAAACCAAGATCGATCTGCGCCAAAATCTGCAGCAGAGCCGAACCGCTCCCTCCATCAGATCCAATCGCTTGGGTTGATCATCGGCCTTTTGTGGTGAACCCTGTCCCTAGCCATGGCATCTCTTTCCCCTCTCCTCCACAATTTTGCGCCCGAGGACATTGCCCAACTGTCCACCTTCGGTGAATCGCTCAACTTTCTCGACGGTGAGACCCTCATTGAGGAGGGCGATATCAATGAGCACCTCTATCTGGTGCTTCGCGGCAAACTGAGTGTGATGAAGGCGGATGACTTCGGTCCGCAGCAGATCGCGGAGATCACCGTCACCGGTTCACTGGGGGAAGTGAGTGTGTTTGACCCCGGATCAGCGAGTGCGACCGTCAAGGCCGTTGGTGAAGTGGAAGTTTGGCGCATCAGCAAAGACAATCTGGAGCGTTTGCACGATGTCCGCCCCAAGGTGGCCTACCGGCTGGTGACACGAATTTGCGGCTGTCTTGCCCAACGCCTTCGGGATTTGAACCAGCGTTTTGTGGACGGCACTTAATGCTCAGCGCCAGCGGGGAAAAGGGCGGCAGGCTTTGGCGTTTCAAACATTTTCTCGAGAACGGGTCGTGTGTACCAAGCGATCATCATCCCCAGCAAAACAGCGACCGCGAGAGCCAGCGCCATCTCGAATCGCCTGCGCCAGCGGTTTTGGTGATGCCAGTCCGTCCGGTTTGCAATCAGGCTGGGATCCACCCTCTCCCTGACCGCCTGAACGGCGTCTCGAAACTCCCGTATGGTCTGCGGCCGCATGGCCGGATCCTCATTGAGGGCCCGCATCACGATCCGATCCAACTGCCTGCCCCAGCGCAGC
>JAGRPD010000543.1:0-2852 GCA_020439875.1 Verrucomicrobiales bacterium | reverse complement strand
ACACTGAAAATGTCTGCGCGGTGATCTTCATTCCCATGACCCTGTGCCTGCTCCGGTGCCATGTACTCAGGTGTGCCCATGGCGTAGCCCGCCCGGGTGATGGAGAGGGTTCCCGGGTCCCGATCCCGCGTCAGTCGAGTGAGACCAAAATCCACCACCTTCACGATCCCACGTTTGTCGATGAGGACATTGGCGGGTTTTACGTCACGATGCACATAACCTTCTCCATGGGCGTAGGTGAGCGCATCGCAAACCTGAGTGATGATGGTAAGCACCTGCGGCAGCTCCATCAATTTTGGGCGCATCAATTCCGCCAGATTTTGTCCCTCGATCATCTCCATCACCAAATAGCAATGATTCGATCGGATGCGCCCGAAGCTGTGAATGACGACGACGCTTTGATGCTTCAGTTTTGCCAGAGTCCGGGCTTCACGGATGAAGCGCTGCACAAAGGCTGGATCCCGATTCACATTCCGCAGCAACTTGATCGCGACTTTTCTCTCCAAAACTTCCTCCCAGGCGGACCACACCGTGCTCATGGCCGTGTGCGAGAGGATGCGTTCAAATCTGAAATGAGGGAGTTCTTCGCGAATTTCATGCAGATCCAAATCCCTCGAAGGAAGGGAAGGGGCTTCAAACAATGTGTCCTCCTCGTCGTCGGCCATTCCGACGGTGAGCAAACAGCGGGGGCATCCACCTGAGCCCTTCGGACCCGATGGCATCTCAAAACCGCATGTTTCACACTTGTTCATGGTCGGGGGCGGAAATGTTAGTCTCCGAGGGCCAGGAGTAATTGGCGCAATTCCTCGTCCAAATCTTCAGGTTGGGAGAGAGTGAGGGCGACCTCCGCCCGCAAAAGTTCCCGATATTTTCGACGCATCCGAAAAACGGCCTGTTTGACCGCATTCTCAGTCATGCCCAAGGCGGACGCTGTCGCCGAATGGGATTCTTCGTTTCCCTGCCATTCGAGAGTATCGCGCAGAGCTTCAAAGACGGCTTCTTTTCCTCGCGCCTCGTAATCGGATCGCAAGGATTCTAAAACCCTGGCCAGCAGGGCGAGGACCCACTGGCGATCGAATTCCTTTTCAGGGGTGAGACTGTGTGAAGTCTCGCGGATGAAACGATTCTCGGCTTCCTCGTGCTCTAGCGAGAGAGTTCGCTTTCCTCCCCCGCGTTTGCCGGCGGATCGCTTTTCCCATTGATCAATGAGAAAGCGCTCCAAAGCCGCCAGCAGAAAGGAACGCAGGCGTCCACGCTCACGGTCCACACTGAGGATGGAGTTTCGGGAAATGAGCATTTGGCAAAAGCCTTGAACAATGTCCTGGGCATCGGAGGGGGACTCTCCCCGTCGTCGAGCGTAGGCATAGAGAGGTTGCCAATAGCTTTGGAGAAGTGTCCCCAGCGCATCGGTGGCGGATTGGGTGTCGCCTTGTGCTTGAACCTTCTGGACGAGGGTCCAACGAGTCTCAGGCATCAAGCCCTCGTGAGACGCGGGAGCTTCACTCAATGGGGAGCTAGATTCGGGAGGATCCAGAGATTCCATGGTTTCGGTCGGTATCAAGTGGGGTGGACTGTTTCGTTACATAGGGGGTGTTGTGCGGAAGGAGATCGAATGCGCGTTTGGAAGGGTTGCTGGGAGCGAGGTTGAAAGAAGGGACGCGGAGGGTGCTGTTTGAGGAGGACTTTCGGGATTAGAAGCGAAGGGTGATTCCAAAGTGGAGTTTGCCTGATCCAACCAAAGCTTGATCGACCCCATCAAATGAAACCACCCAACCGTAGGCAAGGCGAGCAAACGCGGTTTGACCCAGCTTGACGTTGAGTCCCAGCCCCGCGCTCTGCAGATTGGGGTTCGGCTCGCCTTCTCCACGATGAGTGACTTGCAGGAAAGCGGCGTCGTAAAACCCAAAGAGATTCCATTGATCTCTTTCGTTGGAAAGAATGGAAAACTTTGGTGCCATCAACTCCGCGCTGGCGATGACTCCAGAGTCACCCCGAATGAGGTTTTCATCATATCCCCGAGCTGTTCGATAGCCGCCCGCAAGGATTTGTTCGGTGGAAATGAGGCGGGAGGATGTCCACTGCCCAGAACTGCGGAGCACGAAACTCCAATCTCCAGGAAGTCGAAACCCCCGTTCCAATTCTGCAAACCCATACCAGTAGTCAGCCGACGATCCTCTTCGCAGGGCCTGAAACGACGCGTCGTCATTGCCAGAAAACACCCCACCCGGAGAGTAGGTTAGACCGAGGTTCAATCGTGTGAAGCCGAGGTCATCTCGCAGCAGGGCATCATATCCTAGGCGGGATTGAAATACGACGCCCGTCGTGTCGAACACCTCTGTTCCGCCGAATAAGAAATTGGTGTTGGTGGATTTGTAGTCGATGCCGAGGAAGAACGAGTGGCGCAACCGGGAAAACCAGCCCGTTTGGGCGCGTGGCAGCCAAACCTCATAGTCAGCACTGACTTGCAAATTCTCTCCATCCAGGTTGAGGGGGAGAAAACCTTGTGCCGTCTCTGCATGGCTCAAAACGTAGGCACCTGAGAGACGCAGCGTATGCCGCCAGGGCAAAAAGGCTTGATAAAATAGGGTGTGTGAAGTGAGCGAATCAAAGTCAATCGTGGAATTGAAGTTGTAACCCAACGACTGTTCCGTCGCGAAGGGGTTGGAGATATTGAACCCGGCTGAAACCTCATTCTCGCCCGTGAGTTCAAGACCCGTGTTTGCAAACCCGCCATAGAGGGTCATTGCGGGTTGCTCCTTGACGTCGAGGACGATGTCACTCGTGCCATCCGCCTGACCTTTTTCGTAGATGAGGTTGACGGTGCGAATGGGATTTTGGTTGATCCAATCCAG
>JAGRPD010000542.1 GCA_020439875.1 Verrucomicrobiales bacterium | reverse complement strand
GCAGGGGACGATGAACGGCTACGGGGAGCGGGTGGGAAATTGCAACCTCATCACGGTGATGCCGAACTTGCAGTTGAAAATGGGGATCGATCTGGGACTGGATCTGACGCGGTTGCGGGAGTTGGCGCATTTTGTGGATGAACTGGCTAATGTTCCGCATGACATCCGCGCCCCATTTGTCGGGCAGGCGGCTTTCACTCACAAGGGCGGGCTGCATGTGCATGCGGTGCAGAAGCTCGCGCGCACCTATGAGCACATCGACCCTGCCGTGGTGGGCAATGAACGGCTCATCACGATCTCTGACATGTCGGGTCAGTCAAACGTACTGGTGAAGGCGGAGGCGATGGGCATGCCGTTGCAAAAGAGTTCGCCCGAGGTGCAACGCATCCTCGCGGAGGTGAAACGCTTGGAGAGTGAGGGCTACGAGTTTGAGGCGGCGGAGGCTTCGTTTGAGATGTTGATCCGCCGTGAGCTGGGACATCCGGTGCACTTTTTTGATCCTTTGGAGTATCACACGACCCATCGTTCCCACTTTGACAGTGGCTACGAGAACACCGAGGCGACGGTGAAACTGCGGGTCGATGGCCACAATCACTACATGGTGGATGAGGGTGATGGCCCGGTGAATGCGCTGGACAAGGCGCTGCGCAAGGCGCTGCTGGAGAAGTATCCCGAGGTGGCTCAGATGCAGCTGGAGGACTACAAGGTGCGCATCATCGACAGTGGCAGTGGCTCAGCGGCGAAGACACGGGTCTTGGTGGTGAGTGGCGATGGAGAGCGGACCTGGGGGACAGTGGGGGTGTCCAACAACATCATTGATGCTTCTTGGCGGGCTTTGATCGATGCGATCAACTATTTTCTGCTGAAACGGGCGGCCTGAGCTTGGCGCTGAGAGGTTCCTTTCCATGGCGGCTCATGCAGACAGTTTCAGCGTGCGAACGCGCGGCAAGGGAACCTACGAGGTCACGGAGGCTTGTGCCGCGATCGTGGCGAATTCCGGGGTGCGCACGGGTGTGGCGACGGTGTTTGTGCGTCACACGAGCTGCAGCTTGGTGATTTTTGAAAATGCAGACCCGTCTGCGCGGACGGATTTGCACGCGTTTTTCGAGCGCCTGGTGCCGGAGAATCTGCCGTATTTCATCCACACTCACGAGGGTGCAGACGATATGCCGAGCCACCTGCGCATGGCGTTGACCCGGACTTCGGAGGTGATTCCGGTGGTGAACGGCCGCTTGGCCCTAGGGACTTGGCAGGGGATTTACCTGTTTGAGCACCGCCGGGCACCGCATCAGCGGGAGCTGGTGGTGAGTGTGGTCGGGGAGTGAACGGCCAGCGGCCGATCACGGGGCGGCGTGATCTCCAGCCGTGACTTCGGCTTCCTGCAGGACGACGGCGGAGCGACCACCGCCGTGGCCCGGCAGCCATTGCGCTCCCATCTCGGCGAAGGTACGGCCCTCAGGAATGGGCTGTTCGTCACCGATCCAAACGCCATTGAGGCTGGCGCGCCAAGTGCCACGATCTTGATCAAGATGCAGGGTGATGTCTTGGGCCTCGTCGGAGATGAGGGTCTGCTCGGTGCGGCTGGTGTGGGAATCGGGGTGGAGGAGGCTGACGGAGCCATCGGCGGTGGAGACGTTGACTCCGAACATCGGTTCCTCCGCCGTGTCGTATGCGATGATGCCAAACTGGTCACGCGAGCCCTCTTCAGCGACCCAGCTCAGGCGGGCGCGAGCTTCCAGACAATCGGAATCTGCAGCTGCGCTGGAGGGCAGCCAGACGAGATCCGCCTCTTGCCCATTGCCTCCGAGGACGACCTGCCCAGCGGGTGCTGGGGCTGCTGAGGGAGTGCCGACCCAGGGCTGGTCTTCGCTACTGGCCAGCGGGGCGGAGGCGGCGAGTCGCGACACCACCAATTTGTAGCTGCCCATTTCCCAGTAGGGACTCGTGTAAAAACCATCCACGGCGATGCGGTAGGTGGTGC
>JAGRPD010000541.1 GCA_020439875.1 Verrucomicrobiales bacterium | reverse complement strand
ACTCGATCTGCACGGGTTTGTCGGCTTTCTCTAAGGGTTGGGTGGATTTTGCGGTCTATCGCTTTTTGACGGGCCTGGGGGTGGGTGGGGTCTTCGGTCTGGCGGTGGCCTTGATCGCGGATACGCTGCCGGATCGCAGCCGGACGGGCGCGCTGGGGACGCTGCAGGCTCTGTCGGCGGTGGGGAACATCACGGCGGGTCTGGTGAGCATGCTGATGGGCTCCATGGTGAGCAAGGGCAGCGTGAGTCCGGATCAAGCCTGGAAGTACATGTTTTTGGTGGGGGCGCTGCCGGCGTTCCTCTGCGTGTTCATTGCGATTCGGGTGAAGGAACCGGAAAAGTGGGTGAAGGCGCGGGAAGCCGGGCGGCTGAGTGGGGCAAAGTTTGGCTCCTACAGCTCGCTGCTGGGAGAGGCGAGGTGGCGGAAGCCGGCGCTGCTGGGCATGCTGCTGTGTGTGTCGGGTGTGATTGGGCTTTGGGGCATCGGATTTTTCAGCCCGGAGCTGGTGGGGGATGTGATCGAGCGCTCCCTGCGTGCTGAAGGGGTGGCGGCGGACCAGATCGCGGGTCAAAAAGGCTGGTGGGTCGGCATGAATTCGATCGTGCAAAATGCGGGTGCCTTCATCGGCATGCTGGCTTTCACCCGATTGGCGCAGGGCATGGGGCGGAAGCCGGCGTTTGTGCTGACCTTTGCTTTGGCGATGGTCGCGACGATCGGTTACTTCCAGTTCTTTAATGGGCGCGGTGACATTTGGATGAGCGCGATCATGGGGGCCTGCCAGTTGGCTTTGTTCGCGGGATTTGCGATTTACCTGCCGGAGCTTTTCCCGACGCGGCTGCGGAGCACGGGGACGAGTTTTTGCTACAATGTGGGCCGTTTTGTGGCGGCGACGGGGCCATTCACGTTGGGTCAATTGCAGTCCAAACTGAAAGAGGGTCTGGAGGGCGCGGATGCCAAGATCGAGGCCTTCCGGATGGCGGCGACTTACATGAGTGGGATCTTCATTCTGGGGATCATCGTGGTACTGCTGATGCCGGAGACGAAGGGTCGGGAGTTGCCCGAGGATTGATCGGGCGGGCGGGGTTTCAAATGCCTTCGCGATGAAGCCGCAGATCGAGGAGATTGGCTCCTCGATCTGGGCGGCGAATGAGGTGGGGCAGTGGGTGCGGATGCCGAGAAAGCTCAGTGCGCTTCGAGCCAGTTGCTGCCGGTACCGCATTCGACCTCGGCGGGGACGCCGTGGGGCAGGGGTAGGGCGTGGCGCATGGCCTCGATGATGAGGAGGCGGGCAGTGGGGACTTCGTGCTCGGGCGCTTCGAAGAGGAGTTCATCATGCACTTGCAGGAGCATGCGGGTCTGCATGCCGCCGGCGCGCAGGTCTTCATCGACGCGGATCATGGCGAGTTTGATCATGTCGGCGGCGGTGCCCTGGATGGGGGTGTTCACGGCGACACGTTCGGCGGCTCCACGGATGGTGGCGTTGGCGGAGTCGAGATCGCGGATGTAGCGGCGGCGGCCAGAGAGGGTCTCGACATAGCCTTTGCTGCGGGTGGTGGTGATGACTTCGTCGATGTAGCGTTGGATGCCGGAGAATTGTTTGAAGTAAGCGTCGATAATCTCGCTGGCTTGGGAGCGGGGGATGCCGAGACGTTGGGCGAGTCCGAAGGCGGAGATGCCGTAGATGATGCCGAAGTTGACCATTTTGGCGGTGCGACGCATGTCGGCGGTGACATCATCGAGAGCGACGTCATAGACGCGTGCGGCGGTGGCTTGGTGAATGTCCTGGCCTTGGGCGAAGGCCTCGATCATGGCGGGATCTCCGCTGAGGGCGGCCATGACGCGGAGTTCGATCTGGGAGTAGTCGGCGCTGAGGAGGACCCAGCCGGGTTCGCTGGGGACGAAGGCTTTGCGGATCTGGCGGCCGTTGGCGGTGCGGACGGGGATGTTTTGGAGGTTGGGATTGCTGGAGGCCATGCGGCCGGTGGCGGCGATGAGCTGATGGAGCTGGGTGTGGATGCGGCCGGTGACGGGGGAGACGGCTTGAGGCAGGGCGTCGAGGTAGGTGCCTTTGAGTTTGGTGATCTCTCGGTAGGAGAGGATGTCCTCAATGATGGGGTGGAGGCCGGTGAGGGATTGCAGGACGGCCTCGTTGGTTTGGTATTGGCCGGTGGCGGTTTTTTTGGGTTTATCGAGGAGTTTGAGATGATCAAAGAGCACCTCGCCGAGCTGCTTGGGGGAGTTGAGATTGAAGGGGGTGCCTGCGGCGTCTTGAATGCAGCGCTGGAGGGCATCGGCCTGGAGTTGGAAATCCTGGCTGAGTTCCTGAAGAGCGTGGACGTTGACCTGGACGCCCTGATTTTCCATGCGGGTGAGGACGGGCAGCAGGGGAGACTCGATCTCCTCAAAGATGCGATCGACGCCACGGCGGACGAGGAGGTGGCGGAGTTTGTCGGCGAGCTGCCAGGTGACATCGGCGTCTTCGGCGGCGTAGTCTTTGACCTTCTCGGGGGCTTCCTCGGCGACGTCGGCCATGGTTTGCTGGCCAAAGAGGTCCTTCTCTTTGCTGATGAGGGTGGTGATGGAGACGGGGCTGTAGGAGAGGTAGGTCTCGGAGAGGAAGTCCATGCCGTGACGTTGCTCGGGCTCGACGAGGGAGTGAGCAAGCATGGTGTCGAAGAAGGGGCCGACGGCTTCGAGGCCGTGGGCGAGGAGGACGGAGAGGTCGAACTTGAGGTTGTGGCCGATCTTCTCGATGCCGGGGTGTTGCAGGATGGGGCGGAACTCCTCCAGCACGGCGGCGGCTTTTTCGGGATCGCGTGGAAAATGCACGAAGACTCCCTGATGGGCCTGCCAGCTGAAGGCGATGCCGACGATGGCGGTGTCTCGGGGATCGAGCGAGGTGGTCTCGAGGTCGAAGCAAAAGGCAGACGCTTCAGCGAGCTGCTGGCAGAGTTTTGTCCGCTGCTCAGCGGTGTGAATGAGCTGATACTCGTGGGGGGTATCGGCGATGCTGTGGAGGTGGACGGCGGTGGTGTTCTGACCTTCAAAGAGGTCGCTGGCCGGTGACTTGGAGGGGGTGTCGGCGCGCTCGCTGCTGGCCTGGCGACTGCGCCCGGCTTTGAAGTCCTCTCCGAAGAGGCGACGTCCGAGGGCGTTGAATTCGAACTCGGTGAAGAAGGCACGCACGGCGGGTTCGTCCATCTCCTGGAGGCGCAGGTTTTCGACGCGCGCGTCGAGCGGCACGTCGGTGAAGATGGTGACGAGCCTTTTGGAGAGGAGGGCTTGGTCGCCGAATTCGGCGACGCGTTCCTTCTGCTTGCCTTTGAGCTGATGCTGGTTGGCGATGAGGTTTTCCACGCTGCCAAATTGCTGAATCAGCTTGATGGCGGTCTTTTCGCCAAAGCCGGGGATGCCAGGGACGTTGTCCACGGCGTCTCCCATGAGGGCGAGTACGTCGATGAGCTGAGCGGGGCTCTGAATGCCCCATTTGGCGTTGATTTCCTCCACGCCGAGGATTTCGGCTTCGGCACCTTGGCGGCCGGGCTTGAGGATCTTCACCTGCGGGGTGACGAGCTGGCCAAAGTCCTTGTCGGGCGTGACCATGAAGGTTTCCAGTCCGGCGGCATCGGCCTGACGGGCGAGGATGCCGATGATGTCGTCGGCCTCCAGGCCATCGTGGGTGAGGAGAGGGATGCGGAGCGCGGCGAGGAGGCGGTGCAGGCGCGGGATGGAGGCGGCGATGTCCTCCGGCATTTCTTCGCGCTGAGCTTTGTAGGCAGGGAAGATCTCATGGCGCGGCGTGGGGGCAGAGGTGTCCAGCGCGACGGCGAGATGGGTGGGCTGGCGGTTTTTTAAAATGTCCAGCAGGGTGTTGGTGAAGCCGTAGAGAGCGGAGGTATTGACGCCATCGCTGGTGAAAATGGGCGAGCGGACAAAGGCGAAGTGAGCGCGGTAAAGCAGCGCCATGCCATCGAGGAGGAAGAGGCGGTCGGACATGAAACGGAGGGGCAGATGGGTCTGAGCGGGAGGGGTAGCCTTCCAGCTAGGGCGATGATGGCGCGCGGGGGGCGGGATGGCAACCACAGGGCGGGCAGGATTTGGAGCTAGGCTCTTGCGGAGGACCGATCCGGCTCCAATATGGTTCACTCTCTTTCTCTCCGTCCCGCTGTCATGAGTCTCCCCCGTCCCGCTGCTGCCTTCACCGTTCCGGCGCAGGGACGGCGCTGGATGGAGCAGGCGCGGGCGGCGTGGCGGCGCTGGCGTGGTGCTCCGCCTTCCCCGCTGGATCCGGGGGGCAGTGGCATGCTGCCGGTGTTGATCGAGGTGTTTGCCGGTTTTTCCACCCTGGATGGGACGGTGGAGGAGGGGGAGATCGATTCCGCTCTCGGCTACCTCCGGTACGACTACCCCGAGGGATTCTACTCGGACCTGCGGCGGATGTATTTTGAGGCGCTGCAAAAGCCGCAAAACCTGGTGGAACAGGCGCGGGATCTGAGCCGCACCCTCACCATGGAGCAAAAAATCTTGCTCGGGGTGCAGCTTTACCTCTTGATCTCGCGGACGCTGGCCAATCAGCGCCAGATGGTCGAGTTTTACCTGTTCATGACGAATCTGGGCATCGCAGCCCAGGCCATCGACATCGTCTATCAGCTGAAAGCGGGGGATCGACCTGCGGAGGAGGAGCTGGATGGGAAAAGCGGGCAACCCCTGGAAATGCTGAGGATTGGCTCGACGACCCCGAGTGACGTGCTGCTGCGGACTTTGTCGGCAGATTGCGCGGTGACGGCGTTTCGTTTTGAGGAACTGGTGCTGCTGAAAAACACGGGCACGGAAGCGATCCTGGTGCGCAGCCGCCGCCTGCGTCCGGGGGAATTTTCCCGCCTCTATCCCAGTGAGCGCGTGGTGCTGGAAGATGAGAGCCTGGATTACGCGGATCTGATGGCGTATTTCAACGCCAAAAAAACGCTGACCGGCACGCAGCTCTACCTGACGCTGATGCCGAACGGCGACGCGGAGATTTCCCAGCAACGCATCCGTGGCACCAATCTCCGCGTGAGCTTCGGTCTCGGTGTGGTGGTGGAGGCGCTGCGGACGACGGACGCCACGCTCAACGGACAGCCGCTCGATGAAGGCGCTCGCATCGAAGCCGCCATCGAAGACAGCCTCATCGCGAAGGGCGAGGTGGAGATCTCCCTTAGAGACCTGCGTCGGCGGGCGCAAGAGTTTGGGGGCCAATTCCGCCTCGAGGGCAGTCGCAACACCTACCTCGTTTCCAACAATCCGGTGCTGCTCTCGGAGGGTGACATTCTCCTGTCGGACGATACCGAAGGCGAGGTGCTGCTGAAGATCGAGTGCAACTACGCTCAGAAAAGTGGCGAGCTGGAGGTGCTGCGATCTGCACGTCCGCTGTTTGTCGGTGTGATCCCGGTGCGGGAGCGGATCCACCTCAACGACGGTGACACCATCACCCTCGCGGAGGGCCAGTATCTGCGCTGTCACTTTGCGGATCGCATCATCGAGGAGGAGCGCAACATCCTGCGCAGTCTGGAGGTGCGCGATTTGACGCACCGATTTGATGCCCGCAGCACCGCGCTAGATGGAGCCAGCTTCAGCGTGCGGCGGGGAGAAATGGTCTGCGTGATGGGACCGAGCGGCTGTGGGAAAAGCACGCTGCTGCGGGTGCTAGGGGGGCAGTTGAAGCCGCGTGGTGGCGACGTGCTGATGAACAGCCTGCCGCTCTATGAAAACTTGGAGGCCATCCTGCCCTACATCGCCTACATCCCGCAGGAAGATGCCTTCGATGCCCTGCTGCGCGTGCAGGAGAACCTGGACTGCTCCGTCGCCATCCGTTGCCCTCACCTGCGATGGGAGGATCGCCGCCGCCGGGTGGATGCCAAACTCGCGGAGCTGGGATTGGCCGATCTACGAAAGCGACTTTCAGGTACGGCTGAGCAGAAATTCCTCAGTGGCGGCGAACGCAAACGGCTCAATGCAGGGTTGGACATGATCGGCATCTCAGACGTGTACTTGTTTGACGAACCCACCTCGGGCTTGTCCTCCAAGGATTCCGAGCACGTCCTGGAGATCATTCGATCCCTGGCGCGCAATAAAATCGTGCTCGCCTCCATCCACCAGCCCAGCTCTCGATTGCTGCGCATGTTTGATAAAGCGCTGCTATTAGACAAGGGTGGGAAAATGGTCTTCTTTGGCACGCCACAGGGCATGCTGGATTACTTTTGGCGCGCCTACAGTGAGGAGACCGGATTGAAAGAGGAGGCGGATCGTCCGCCCGAAAATCTAACTCCGGATTTCGTCTTCGATGTGATGGAAACTCCGCTGCGAGATATCAGCGGAGACATCATCCAAGAACGCAGTGCGGACGGTCACTTGGTGGCGTCGCGCCGGTTTCCGCCGAATTTTTGGCGAGATCGTTTTCAGAGCCACCTCTTGATGGAGTCCATGCACTATGCGGCGGCAGGAGGTGGCACGCTGGCGGGAAATACGCTAACCTTCTTCCGCCCGCCGCGCGATGATAGCCACAGCCTCGCGCGCGGTCGGCGCATGCCCAAAGCACCGGTGCACGGCATGCGGGAAGAGGGCATCCTTTTTGCCACACACCTGAAGCGCGCCTTTCTCAGCAAGCTGCGCAATCGGACCAACCTGCTCACCACGCTGGCGGAGGCTCCGTTGTTGGCGTTGCTCATCGCCAACGTGTTGAAGTATTCGGAAGAGTCGAATTACACCTTCGCCTCGGCCTTTCACGTGCCGACCTACCTCTTCATGAGTTTGGTGGTGGCCATGTTTTTGGGGCTCACCAACAGCGCGGATGAGATCATTCGAGATCGCTTCATGCTGCGGCGGGAGCGCAATCATAACCTGCGGGTGTTTTATTACATCACAGGAAAAATCATCGCGCTCTCGGCCTTTGCACTGATCCAGTGCGTGATCTATCTGGCGCTGGGGAATTGGATGCTGGAGGTGCGGGACATGTTTTGGATTCATCTCTGGTGGATGTTTCTCACCGCACTGACGGGTGTGGTGCTGGGGCTGCTGGTCTCATCACTCGTCAATGATGTGCGCACCGCTTTGAACACGATTCCGCTGATCCTTATTCCGCAAATCATCCTCGGTGGGGCGCTGATCAAGTATGAGGAAATGAATCGCAACCTAGACTTTGTGTACTCCGTGGAGCGGTGGATGCAAAAAGCCGGGGTGTGGGAAGACGCGAGCGCCAGTCAATTGCGGGTGCCATTCATCTGTCAATTCATGCCGCTGCGCTGGACCTATGAGGGCATGGTCATCAGTCAGTCCAAACACAACCCGCTGACCAGCACCCAGGATCTGCTGGAAGATCGCATCCAGGAGCTGGTGGACATTCCCACCACTCAGCCCTTCACCGATGAGCAAAAACACCAGCTCGACCTCTACAAACGCGCTCTCGCTGCCGTGTCAGGTCTTTACGCGCAGCGACCTGCTGACGTGGCCGAGCTGCTGACGGAGATCCAAGAAGCCGCCACGAGTCGGCACCTGACGGAGGCGTTGATTGATCGGGCGGTGGAACTGAGAAAAGGCTCCAGTGCGGAGGAGATTTACGTGAATCGCAAGGTGCTGGATCTCGTCACCAAAGCGGAAATGGAACGGGAAGATTACCGGCATGAGTTCAGTCCCAACGTGTTTTTCGGCACGCAAAAGTATTACTTTGGCACAGCCTACGACACACTCTGGATCAACGGCGTCGTCGTGCTGGCCTGCATCGGCATTGGCATCGCGGCTCTCGGGATCAGCCTGCGACGGCAGCTGACGCG
>JAGRPD010000540.1 GCA_020439875.1 Verrucomicrobiales bacterium | reverse complement strand
GTCACCACCGCCGCCGTGGGCGGAGGGGTTTTCAAACGCCATCTCTACCGCGTCACCGATGGGGAGTCCGCCATCCGCATCGAGACCACCCTGCGCAACGAATCCTCTGAGCCCATCAAAGTCTCCACGCGAGATGACTGGATGCGCTTCAATGAGACCGGAACCGTGACCGGTGGCATCCGCTGGGCAGATGCCATCAACCCCGCTCACCGCTGCGGCTACGCCCTCGCCGTGGAGTCTGTGGAGGGCGTGGAAAAATGGTCGGAAAACCTCGACCTCGCCCCCGGTCAGCAGGTCACCGTGCGGCGCGTTTTTGCCGTCGGCACCTCACCCGCCGAGGCCGCCGGAGAAGCCATGCGTCTCACCGGCGCTGCGGTGAAGCCGCTCAGTGGTCGCGTGACGGAGGGTGGCCAACCCGCCACCGGCGTGGCCATCTCCGTGCCCATCGGTGAGGCCACCCTGCTCGCTTACCCCGATGCGGACGGTCGCTTCACCTTGCAAGTCCCGAAATCCGTGGCCGAAGTCACCCTCCAGTCCCTCGGACGTGCGGATCAGGTCGTGCCCGTCCCTGCCGATGGGAACCTGGGTGAAATCAAGGTCCCCGCAGCGGCGAGAGTCCGTTTTGCCATCACCGACGAAAAAGGCGCAGACATTCCCTGCAAAGCCCTGTTTGCCGGCGTCGATGGCACGCCCAATCCCAACCTCGGACCCCGCGAGCGCGCCCATGGTTGCCGAGATCAGTATCACAGCGAGACGGGGAACTTCACCGTCGCCCTGCCTCCCGGCAGCTATGACGTCTCCGTCGTCCGCGGGCCGGAGTACGGCCTGCATCGGGAAAAAATCACCCTGACAGCAGGTCAAGAGGTCCAGATCAAAGCCTCCCTCAAGCGCCAGGTGGACTCCACCGGCTGGATCAGTGCCGACTTTCACAATCACTCCACTCCCAGTGGCGACAACGTCTGCGACACCGACGGACGCCTCATCAGTCTCGCTGCGGAGAATGTGGAATTTGCTCCCACCACCGAGCACAACCGCCTCTATGATTGGAAGCCTCTCATTGAAAAGCTCGGCCTCAGCCCCTTTCTCAACACTGTCAAAGGCATGGAGCTGACCGGGCGCGGCCAGCACTTCAATTGCTTCCCGCTCGAGCCCGTACCCTACGTGCAAGACAATGGAGCCCCCGTTTGGAATGACGATCCCCGCGTCACCGCCCTCACGCTGCGCCGCTGGCAGGGGGAAAAACCCTCCCGCTGGATCCAGTTCAACCACCCCAATCTCGGTTACCTCTTCGCCGACCGCAACGAGGACGGCACCGTCGATGGCGGCTTCTACGGCGTCGGCGATCTCATCGATGGAGCTGAGTCGCAAAACTTCAGTGACTCCCGCATCCTCAGTGACGTGCCATTCACCGTCAGTCGCACCTCGGGCTCGCTCGCGGCCAAGACCTCCCTCATCCGCGAGTTCGCTTGGCGCCAGCTTTTGAATCTCGGCCATCGCCTCGTCGCCGTCGCCGTTTGTGACGCCCACTACGTCTATGGAAACGGCGTCGGTGGCTGGCGCATTTATTTGCCCAGCAAGACCGATGCACCGGACAAACTGTCCTGGGACGACCTCTCTCCCCACGCCAAGGCGGGTCACATCATTCTCTCCAGCGGCCCCTTCTTGGAGGTCAGTACCACCTCCGGAGCCATCGCCGGAGACGATGTGCGTGGCACCGGCGGCATCGACCTCCACGTCCGCGTGCAATGCTCCGACTGGATCGATGTGGATCGCGTGCAGATCCTCGTCAACAGTCGTCCCGTGCCTGAGCTGCTCTACACCCGTGAGTCCCATCCGGATTGGTTTGGCAGCGGAGTGGTCAAGTTTGACCGCACCATTCACGTCCCTCTCGAAGTGGACGCTCACGTCATCGTGGTGGCTGACCACCGCACCCGCACCCTAGAGCCCGGTTTTGGCACCAGTGATCAGGCCAAACTCCGCCCCTGCGCTTACAACAATCCCATCTACGTGGACGTTGATGGCAATGGCTTCCAACCCAACTACGACACCCTCGATTACCCGCTGTCTCCCGCCGTCATCAGCGCGGATCAAGCCCGTCGTCTGTTGCCCCCAGATCCAAAGCCTGCAGAAGGCTCCACCGACACCTCAGTAAAGGCAAAACCCTCCGTGAAATAAGGGTTTACCGATCACGCCATCCAGCGTGACGAATATTTTCGGATTTTTTTCCGAATTTCATCGCCGAATGAGGCCTTCGAGATCGCTCGAAGGCCTCATTTTTTTGGGTCGGAGTTAAAAACGTATTCCATGCGCTATTAGCTTACCTCTTCAAAATACAGTTTTGGCGTATTCTGAAATATTGATTTGAGGCCGATTTTTTTGGTCCGCAGACCTCCATGGATCCCTCGAAATACGCCTTTTGCTTATTCATAACACGTTGAAAAAAAACTGCATTTGACTGCACAAAAATCTAGCCAGTTCTTTTCTGCTGCGATAAGACATTACTTGTATCTAGAACTAGCTTCTTGGCCGCATCCACGCGTCCGTGATGTCTTGTTTCATTTAACCGTATCGCACCATGTCCAACTCCACGCTTCGCTCCACTGTCTCCCAGTCGAAGTCAAAATCCCTCAAAGTCGCTTTCCTCGGCTCGCGTTCGTTCAAACGTCCGCTGGTTCTGATGGCGGCGATGGTGGGAAGCCTCGCAGGATTCTCTGCCAGTTTTGGTCAGACCGTCTCTGATTGGAAAACCAACGCCAACGGCAACTGGAGCGATACGGCAAACTGGACCGCTGGGGTGCCCAATGGCGTGGACGACGTAGCCAACATCACCTTCCAGATCAGCGCCAACCGAACGATCACGCTGGATGCGGGTGCCACACCGGTGACACTGGGAACTTTGAACATCGGGGATGTTTCGGGTGGAAGTACCTACACCATCACTGGTGGCCAGTTGATCTTTGATGTGAACACGGGAGCTGCTCAGCTCAACATGGTCAACGACGGCGGCAACGCCACCATCTCCTCCGCCATCCAGCTCAATGATCAGTTGGACATTACGGTCACCGATCCCTCAAACAGCCAAGGTCCGATTCTCAGTGGTGCCATTACGGGTGGAGTCGCGCCGGGAAGTGTGGCCATGACTTTTCAGGATTTGTCACCTTCAGGGATGAACTGGATCCTCCTTAACAATGCCGGAAACACCTTCACCGGCCAGTTTGTGGTTCAGTCCGGCACCCTGCGGTATGAAACCAACAATACCGTCGCTGGAGCAGTCGGTGTCGGAAACGAAACCATCGCTCTCAGTGGTGGCTCCATCGACCTCCGGGATCGTGACTTCAACATCAGTGGCCAAAACGATACCGAGATATTTATCATCAGTGGTTTCGGCAACGACGGCAATGGCAATGGAGCCATCCGCAATACCGCCGGCACCGCCAACCTGAGTCACCTCATTTTGGCGGACGACGCTTCCTCGGGCGGTTACAGCCGGATCGACCTCAATACTTACACCGATGCGTCCTCGGCGACGGTTTATCCCATTTTTGACATGGGCGGCAACGAGTTCTCCAAGACCGGCACCTCCGACTTCGTTCTCCACAACACCACCATTCTCAATCCCGGCATCATCAACGTGCGGGAAGGTGAAATGAGATTGGAAAGCAACTCCGGCTCCGCTACCAACGCCACCATTCTCAACAACCAAACGGTCAACATCTTCTACAACAAGAATGCCCTTGATACGACCACCTTCGTCGGCAGTGATCCCACTCAAGGCAGCCGCACCTCAGATCCCTTCAATCCCAATACATCCCTTAACCCTATATCGGGCAACACCGTGCAAGATGCACGCCTGGAATTTTATTGGCAGGACGCCGTCACCCACACCGGTGCTACCATCAACATGGGTGAGTACAGCGCCCTCCAGCGCAACGGCCCCACGGGAGCTGGCCAAGTTTTCAACACCATCATCGATGCCACTTCCACCATCAACCTGATGGGTGGTGCTGCGGGTCTGACGGGTTTTGATATCAACGGTGGTAGCGGAGGTTACAATTCGGGCACCTCCCTGTATGACGCCCCGGGAGCCCTCATCATCCAGGGCCAGATCGACAACACCAGCTCCTACAATACAGGAACCGTTAGCGGCACGAACTCCGGCGAAGGTTTTGCCCTGCGCGGCAACCGCACCCTGCAATTGGAGAACGCCAACCCCAACTTCGACGGAACCGTCATCATCAAGCAGCAGACTGGACGCTGGCTCCCAGGTGGCTTCAACACCGGCAACGGCGCGCTCGAATCGCAGTACGCCAACCTTCACCTCGCCGGAG
>JAGRPD010000539.1 GCA_020439875.1 Verrucomicrobiales bacterium | reverse complement strand
GTGGATCCGGTCTATGACGAGAACGGCAACGAAATCGAACCCGGTTATCCCAATACCACCACGGAATACAATTGGGTCGGTTCTTCCTATTACAGCGACTGGCAGTGGGCGGTGGTTGATTCTCAACCGACGATGGTCTCCGAAACCATTCCCCCACACGAAGAACTTCAGTACGTCGAAGAATACAGCACGCCCACGATTCGCCACACCGCCAACCGCACCAACACGGCTTGGTTGTGGCGCAATCCCTCGGCCGTGCAGACGGGGGCTTATCGGGACCTGATGAAGCTCACCCCAGCGGGTCTATCGTTCCCAGCCCCTTACGTAACCGGCTGGGCGCGCCGCACGCTGCTTAATGACAAGAGCTTCACCCTCTCCGAAACCAACGAGGTGGAAAACGACGACGAACGCCAATCCTTCGGCACCGAGATCACCTTGGATGGCATTGAGGTGTGGGGAGAGCAAAACGGTGCGCTGACCGATATCGACCGCATCAGCAATCCGACGGAGCGCCGCAGTGCGAAGCTGGAGGAATCCAAACTCACCTTGTCCACCACGACGTTGGATCCGGTCTCTGGATCTGGCATCACCATGACCACTCAGGTGCAGGCGGGTTACGCCAATTTTGGCGGCATCGTCGAAGTGCAGGGTGTGCTGCGCGTGCGGCCCGCAGGCGATTTGTCGATGGGTCAATTCACCAACGGCACCGCTCCCTAATCGACCCGCCGCCAAACCCTCAGCCATCCCTCACCGTTGCGTGAGGGCTCGCCAGCTTCGGCCCTTTTCCGACCTCATTCGCCATGAAACGATCCCTTCCCCCCGCCTTCATCC
Source organism: Verrucomicrobiales bacterium (assembly GCA_020439875.1). Classification (GTDB taxonomy): domain Bacteria; phylum Verrucomicrobiota; class Verrucomicrobiia; order Verrucomicrobiales; family Verrucomicrobiaceae; genus JAGRPD01. The sequence goes on along the minus strand of JAGRPD010000539.1, from coordinate 6,099 downwards.
GCGCCAGCATGCTCGTCCTGATCGGCCTGCTCAGTGTCAGCGTGCTTTACGTGGCTGCTCAAGTGGCCCCGAGCTGGTGGCAGCAGCGCGGAGCACTGGATCCCACTCAAACCGCCGACGACTACGCCGCAGCCAACCAAGGTCAGGTGAAAAATCTGGCATTAGCGGCCTATCAGGAGATGGAGCAACATCTGGCGATTGGTGCAGGGCCTGAACTAACCGCGATGGTTCAGGGTTGGCAAAATACTGCGGAAGCCGACGACTTTGCGGTCGTGACCGTGGGTCAGGTGAAAGCCGTCGCCTTGCTTTTTTACCAGCGATTGAGCCGAGCGAAACGTGGAAAGACCTTACCTTGGGGTGGAGGAATCGGGGGAGTGTCTCCGACTGAGGAAGATTATGGAGTGGCGAACTTGGGTCAGGTGAAGCACGCCTTTTCTTTCGCAGTGAAGGTCGATCTTGATGGGAATGGGATCGATGATTCTCAAGACGCCTTGGCATTGGGTTTGGATTCGGATGGAGATGGAGTTTCTGATGCGGACGAAATCGCACAGGGTACAGACCCCTATGACTCGAACTCGAACCTGGGGACTTTATTAGGCCTTCAGGTTTATACTCCGGTGGAACCACCAAGTGCATAAGCATTTCAAACCGAACGAAGCATTATCTATTGCTATGAATGTGGATTCTAATTTGAACCAAACTCCCGTTGTCCGGCGTTCGAAGGTTCGTGCCAATCAACGCGGTGCATCCTTGATCGGTTTAGTGCCCATTTTGTTGTTGGGTTTGGTGCTCGCGGAAGTGGCCTGGGTTTGGGGGAGTGGATGCTGTGGCGGAGGCGGACAAAATGGCAACAGCTGCAGTACGGTCGATGAAGCTTCGGTGTCGCTAGATGTTTCAGGTGAGGCAGAAGGCTCGATAACTTGGAATTTTGGTGGCATCTCGGGCACTACGACAGGAGGGGAGAATGAGTGTCAGTCCATTACGGGTGGTGGGGGAGCGGCTATGCGAGTAGGTGTGGCGTATGATTACACGGCGAGTGCCAAAGCGAAATCAGTCACGTTTAGCTTGTCCGCGCAAGATCTCCAAAGCAATTGCGGAGGCTGTAAAGGTAAAGGGAATTTATTTATCGAAATTGATGGAGCAAGGAAGAACTCGGTGGAATTGAAAGCAAACAGCGGTCAAACGCCTGGGACGCCATCCGGTGGGGGTGGGCAATGTTCGCGTGAGGGATGCACCTGCCCCTGCAAACCTCCACCGACAGTTCCTTGTCCAACGACCGAAGATTGTCCGGATTGCGAGGATGGCACAGAACCATGTGATCAATGTGACGGAGATGGATACAATAGGAGCGATTGTTCGGATTGCGAGGGTGGAACAATCAATGTTCCGGGTTATCCATGTGACGACTGTCTCATCACTATTAACCCTTTCTGTGGGGCTTGCGGTGGCGATGGTGAGGTGGGTGAATATTCTACAGATTGTTACAACGAAAATTGCGAGGGAGGTGAAATTAAGGAAGCATGTGGAAACTGCGTCGAAGGAATCGCTACTTGTGAAACGTGTAAAGGCACCAGGGTAGTGGACTGCATCATTTGCAATGGAACGGGTGAGAAGCCCGATCCCGATTACCCGGGCGGGAGTGGTTCAGACGACTGCATTTGCAAAGATGATGATCCCAACACCTGCCAATGCGCATGCTGCTCCAAAGCCTGTGAGTTGGGAGATATTGAAGGTTCGTTCATTATCCAGCGGGAAGCACCTAAGAGCGGCACACCTGGAGATGGAGATCCAGCGACCGACAGTTTGCACTGGAGTGCGTTTGTTGGAGGCACCATGCCGGATGGGGCGTTTGGTGGGTGGCTGACGTTGAGTGAGGAAGATATTCCGTCTGTGATTCGCGTGGATAACTTGAAATACGCAACCTTTTCTGAAGATGTCGAGCAGCGAGGAAGTCAGTTTGTGGATCATCGGCAAATCAAGACCCCTCAGGTGTTGATCGAAATGGTGGAGGACGAGGAAGAAAATGAGGTGAAAATTTCGTTTTATCGTGCTTGGCAAGTGGTGCCCAACTCAGGAATCGGAGGGCAGTATGATTTCTTTGAGCTGTCCCCTGGTAGCACCGCCTATGTGACGTGGACTTTGAAAGTGCTGCCTCACGAGGCTGGTGAGGTTGGGCAATTTCTCGTCATTCAAAAAGGGAAGTTGGGAAATCGCCAGACTCATTTTGTGCAGCATGCTGAAAACGCAGCCGATGGCATGGTCTGGACGGTTTGGAATATGGAGCATCAGAACATCCAGGGCGAGGTGCTGAAAACGGAGACCAAAAAGATTGGTGTCAACAATGATCAGACACAGAAAAAGGTGATCTTCTCCATTCATGGCCCTGATGGAGAAGTCGTTCAACGCAGCCTGACCTCTTACGAGGATGTCCTCAATGATGGGGTTTTGCGTACCGTTTCCAAGGAGGAATATACAGGCACTGAAGGTATCGAGGGGATATTGCGCACCGAATGGCAGTATGAAACCGATTTGACTTCACCTGGGTATGGGAAACTCAAGTGGCAGATAGATTCTGACGGTTCCTGGATCCGATATGATTACGTGGATCCGGAAACCAATCAACGTTGTGCGGAGCCCGTGGTCACCTATCAACCCGCCTGGGATGGCCCGGCGGATCCTGAAGATGCCACATTGAACAATTGCCGAGTAGAAAGAAGAGTGTTTTCAACTCCGGCCGGGCGGCAGGCATCACCGAATGAATTGATCCGAACGGACTACTTCATCAAAGGCGTGAAAATGTCGGAGGTTACGCACACTCGCAGTGAGGCCGGATATCTCGAGACTTGGACGGATGTGAGGTCGTTGCCCCGAATCAGTCCCGATGGCGAAGGGTATGAAGCCGCAGGCGCTTCGCTGATGGAGCAAACGGTGCGTTACCAGGATCGTGGTGAGTTGACATACAGCTACGCAAGGCCCGGAACCGATGAAGACGGAAACTCAATCGCGCATCTCATATCGAGGGCGGGATCCCTCGTCGGTGAGGTGAAACGTCGAGTCAATGCCGATGGTACCGCCAGCTTTTTCCAGCATGAATTTGGCGAGTGGAATAAGATTTCGAAGAGTTTTAACGCCGACAGCGATGGCACTCATTTGAAGACGGTCGAAATCCGCTCAATTGCAGGAGAACCCAACGGTGTTTCAGGTGGCTCCACCAAACAATTGACGATTACCGACGCCACGGGACGCCGGGTGCATTTTGAAGAGAGCATCATTCCGAAGGGAGGAGGTGCAGTCACCACACGAGTGGAAGATTACAGTTACAATGATGAAGGGAATCTCACGTCGGTGATCCGTGATGGAGAACTTGTGTTGACGCAAACCTGGCGCGACAAGTTCTTGACCAATCGAATCGATGAAAGGGGTGCGGAAACGCGATTCGAATACGATGCATTGGGGCAGTTGCTCTCAGAAACGATTGTTGGCCTTGGGGATCAACCCGATGTGGTGACCAGCTACACTTACGATGCGGCGGGGCGGCAGTTGTCGGTGACTCGGGCAGCTGGAGGGTTGCTGGAGGTGAGTTCGGCGACCTATGACTTGGCAGGTCGAGTCTTGTCCAGAACCTCGCCTGATGGGGCGACAGTCACCTACAGCTACGAAGCTGCAGGTCGTACCATTACGGAGACGGGTGCGGATGGGCTCACCCGCGTGACCACGCGCACTCTTGATGGTCGAGTCAGCACGGTGACAGGTACAAAACAGCCTCCCTCCACGACGACATTTTCAGTGGAAACGGCTGGTTCCCTTGCGGTGCTGCGTTCTACAGAGACACGGGGTAGTTTGGGGCAGCGTGTATCTTGGCGCGAGGTGGATCATTATGGCTACGAACTGCGTTCAGGAGTCGCTTTGGATGATGGAGATAGTGAGTCCATTACCAGCCGCAGGCTTGATGCTGGGGGGCGGCCGTTGGTGGTTTTCCAAACAGCAAAGGTTCCAGAAATCTACACGTACGATTTATTTGGGAGAGTCGTCTTCCAAGGCTCAGATCTGGATGGCAGTGGTGAAATAGAGCTGGCCTCCAACGAACCTCTGACCTGGAGTTCGTATGAGTGGGTGAACATCCATTCCGCTTGGTGGGAATTGAATGAAGTCCGATCCTTCTCTGCGGACAATGATGGTCAGACATCTCTCAAAAGTTCGGTTCGGCGCCGTCTTGGTTTGCCGCTGGGTTCGATTGAGGAGCGAGTATCTCCTGGGCAACCGAATGTGACGACGGAAATCACGATAGATCGTGCCAATGCGACGGTCGTTTCTACCGTTTCCACCCAACCTCTCGGCGGCGGACAAACCTCCACCACCGTCAATGGCCAGTTGGTCTCGGTTCAGCGCGATGGGGTGGATGGGGAAGACACCATGACTTATGATGCGTTGGGTCGGCGATTGGCTTCAGTCCAAGGCGGCACGGGTTATGCAACCGCTGTGGGTTACGACGAAGTGGGCCGGATCGCAACCACGACCGATGCGAGTGGTGCCGTTACCTCGTATGCCTATTACCCCACCGTTCCGGCCTCGCCGAACGCGGGGCGTTTGAAAACGATCACCGATGCCCTGGGTCGAACCACTCACTATGCATACGGTGTCGGCGGGCAGATCACCCACCAGTGGGGGAGTGCTAGTTATCCTCTACGATACGAATATGATGAGTTTGGTCAGATGACCCAATTGCACACCTATCGTGGTGAGACGGTGGAGTGGGCGGGCGCGGATCTGCCCGGGGCGTTTGAAACCGAAACCGCTTCGGTGACAACGTGGACTTATGGTGCCGCCACCGGACGATTGCTGGAAAAACTCGATGCGGCTTCCGCGCCCACCAGCTATTCCTACGATGAGGCGGGCAGATTGCTCACCCGCACCTGGGCGCGTGGCACGCCTCGCCTCACCACGACCTACTCGTATGATGAGCTGGGCCGCGTGACATCGACCAGCAGCAGTGATGAATCGATAACACCAAGCACGAGTTCGACCTACGATCGTCTGGGGCGTGTGGCTACCTTAACAGATGCGGCTGGAACTCACCACTACACCTACGATGCCACCACTGGCGCTTTGGTTTCTGAAACGGTCGATGGTGGAGGAGTGTGGAATGGGTTGAGCCTGAGCTGGGATCGAGACTCAGCAGGGAGATTGACCGCAGTCGGTGGTAGCCTAGGTTCGCTCGAAATTCCCGTAACGGGTTACAACTGGTCTGAAACTCACGGTGGCCTCTCCGCCGTTACTTTTCCGGAAGCCACGGTTCGCTATGAATGGGATCCGTCAGCCTCGCAAGTCACAGGTTGGTCTTACCAGACTGCATCCTCAGAACCTGGAGCCGAAGAGGGACCAACGTGGTTAAGCGCGATTCGCACACTGGATGGCGCTGGAAGGTTGGATGCTATCCGCTGGCGCGCGGGAGCGGGCAGCGATGACTCAGCGCCTGTGTTGAGCCTCTCAGATTACACCCTCGACGCGTTGGGACGGCGCGTGGGAGTCTTGGAAGAAGATGGTCGCGGCTGGGCTTGGAGTTACAATGACCGCGGAGAAGTCATCAGCGCGGTGCAGCATGATGCGGCCGGTCTGCCTCAAGCCGGTGGGGCTTACGGTTACGCCTACGATGCCATTGGCAATCGGCTGGGCACCAGTATCAGTCGCGCCGTGGGGGAAGGTTCCACCTGGACTTCAAGCCTGCAAGCCAACGCCCTCAATCAGATTGTCTCTCGACAAAACCCCGGCGTCGCTCGCTTGATGGGGCGTGCCGTCCCAGAGGCTGAGGTGATCGTCAACGCCCCGCCGCCCCTGGCAAAAGCTGCCGATGGTTCCTGGGCCTGGGAGGTTGAGACCGACAACAGCGCCGGACCCGTCTGGCAAGCCGCTAGCGTCACCGCCCAACGAGCTGGAGCAGGCATGGATGGAAAAGATTTGAGCCTGGAAGAACCCGGCGCGCTCTACGTTCCCCCCGCGCAAGAAGTCATGAGTTACGACGAGGATGGCAACCTGCTCAGTGACGGACGCTGGACCTACCAATGGGACAATGAAAATCGCCTCATTCAGATGCAGACCACC
>JAGRPD010000048.1 GCA_020439875.1 Verrucomicrobiales bacterium | reverse complement strand
GGGCCCACGGGGTGGGCGACGGCGGCCACTTGAGGCGTGGGGCTCGGCGGGGCGGGCGGTGGGGGTGCCTGAGGGGTGGAGACCAGCATCGGTGCAGGCATCGGCACCGGACGCGCGGCGGGCGGTTGATGGCGATTCGCGGCCATGGTTCCACGCGGTAGCTTGTTGGGGGTGATCTCCACATGCGAGCCGATGGGTAGCGTGTCGAAGAGATCAATGACGTCTTTCATTCCCATGCGCACGCAGCCGTAGCTGGCGGGTTGGCCCAGGCGGGCCTCTTCCGGTGTGCCGTGGATGTATATGTAGCGGCCAAATGCGTGGCGATTTTTGGTCTCCAATCCCTTCAGCCAAAGAATGCGGGAGACGATGGGGTCTCTGCCCGGTGCGTTGGGACGCAGGACTTCTCCATTCCAGCGCCGACTTTTTAAAACTGCGCCTGGAGGCAGACCGTGACCGATTTTAGCCACGATCTCATGCGTGCCGATGGGCGTGCAGTTGCTGCCCGGCTTGTCTCCGAGACCAAACTTCGAGGTCGAGATCCTGTAGGCGCGATTGAGTTTCCCGTCCGGTCCGTAGATTCCCAGTTTCTGGTCTTGGATGCTTACGACGACATCGGCAGGCTTGCTGCTGGTGCAGGATGAGGTGGCCAACGCCAGGGCGGAGAGGGCGAGCAGGAGGCCGGGGCGGGTGATCTGCGAGAGGTGCCGACCCGGGGAGAGGTGCATGCGGCGAGTGATCATAGACGGGAGTAACATAATCAGTCTTAGTTGAATGCCAACTAAAATTATGGAAATTTTAAACGAGATGGCTTTGCCCTCTGAATTCTAAGCATTCCGAAGGCCATTTCGATCAGAAATCTCAACGCATTCCAACGCTTCGTCATCGACAAAGTTTGCAATCGGCACTCGAGAGTGAGTCGGTCTTCCTCTGCGCTGCATATTTTGCCTTGGAGATGTGGAAGATTCACGATGGCCGTTTCTGCGTCAGCCAATGGAGAGGGTGGTGCGAGTTTTCGGTGTCAGGCTTTGCGGGTCTTCACGGGGCGTCGTTGAGGAAACAGCGTCTGGCAGATTTCGCAGCGGGTGCCGTCACAGCCGCGCGCGGTGCAGTGCTCGCGTCCGTAAAAGATGATTTGGAGATGCAGCTTGTTCCAATGCTCCTTGGGGAAGATCTTTTTCAAGTCGCGCTCTGTCTGCAACACACTGCTGCCGCGAGTGAGTTTCCAGCGCTGCGCCAGACGGTGAATGTGGGTATCCACGGGAAAGGCGGGCTGACCAAAGGCCTGCGCCACCACCACCTGGGCGGTCTTGTGGCCGACGCCCGGCAGCGTCTCCAGGACCTCGAGCTGATCAGGCACTTGGCCGTTGTGCTGCTGCGTCAAAATCTGTGAGAGCCCCTGGATGGCGCGTGCCTTTTGCGGCCCGAGGCCGCAGGGGCGGATGATGGCTTCGATCTCGGTGGGGGTGCGTGCGGCGAGTTGCTCGGGTCGATTTCCCAGTTCGAAAAAAAGGCGTGGGGTCACTTGATTGACCCGTGCATCCGTGCACTGGGCGGACAGCAAGACGGCGATCAGCAGGGTAAACGCATCCTCATGATCCAGCGGGATCGGTGTCTCGGGATACAGCTGCTCCAGACGCTGCTGGATGAAACGGGCGCGTTCAGCGAGCGTCACACACTCAGGAGCTGGTCTCGATCCGCTGCACCATCTTGCGCACGTGGGAGTACTTGGAGCGCGGTTTCATGATGTTGAGGCTTTCTGCAAAGGAGCCCCATTTCAAGACCTTGATGTTCACTTTGCGAACGCCCCACTGGTTCATCTCGCTCTTGGTGGGTTTGTAGAGATCGATGGTGTTGGTGCCAACAAGGGCCGAGCCGTAGTCGTCGATTTGGTAAACCCAGGGTGTGCCTTCGATCTGAAACACCGTGCCCACCGGATAGACAGACCAATCGGCTGCCGCACTCCGAACTTTGCCAAACTTCAGATCGCTGCCCGTGGCTGATTTGACGCCGTGCACGATGTGATCCGACTCCGAATGCGTGTAGGCCGTCGTGCGGACGTCGGAAATGCGCTTGGATTGAGCCAGGGTGGGCGTTTCTTTTTTCGTGTCGCTCGTGCTAGCGCAGGAACTGAGCAGAGCGGCAGCCAGGGCGATGAGCAGGGCGGGAGATCGAGTCATGGCGGAGTTATTTCGGCTTTATTAAATTCTAACAAGGCTTTTGATTTGCAGACTTTGACTGATTTTGAACGGAATTGCAACGCTAAGTTTCACCTCGGGGCCAGGTCTGCTCGGGGCGTGCTCTTGAAGGCTTTTCGGGATCATGGCAGTTCAATCCCCTGCAAATAGAGCCGTGGTGTGGGCGGTGACGGCGGCGCGCAGGCCGATCAGGTTGTATCCGCCTTCCAAAACGGAGATCAGACGGCCTTCGGCGTGGCGGTCTGCGCACTGGCGGAGGAGGCGAGTCAATTGCGCAAAATCGTCGTCTTGAAGGGTAAATTGTCCCAAGGGATCTCCGGCGCGGGAGTCGAATCCAGCGGAAAGGAGCAGCAGATCGGGCTGAAAACGGTCGAGCGCAGGGAGCAGGCGATCGATCCAGGCCTGCTCGATTTCCTGCATGCCCGAGCCTGCGGGCAGGGGGACGTTCAGGGTGCTGTTGCGACCGGGGCCTTCTCCTGTCTCGCCCGCTGCTCCGGTGAAGGGATACCAGGGAGACTGATGGGTGCTGGAGAAAAATACCGATCCATCTTCATAGAAGGTGTCTTGGGTGCCATTGCCGTGATGCACGT
>JAGRPD010000538.1 GCA_020439875.1 Verrucomicrobiales bacterium | reverse complement strand
TGTCCGGCCTGGCCCGCACGACCATGGCATGAGCGGAGCAGATGCCGTCGAACTCCGCCACGGCCAGCTTCCGCTGATAGGCGCGGCGGTGGCCAAAGACGACGTCGCCCTTGCGGAACCGAAGCTTCGTGCCCGTGGCATCGTTGCCCTTTCCCCAGCGCCGGTCACGGATGGGAGTGCGTTAGAGCAACCGTGGATCGAAGGAGAACGGCTCGGGCATGCCGATGGTGATCTTCTTAAAGTCGGGATGAGCAGGATTCAGGAGGTAGTTGGGCTCTCCTGGGATGATGACGCTCGGAAGTTCCAGCACTGCCGAACGTGCCTCCTTTACCCAAAGGTCACCAATGTCCTTCGTTGCCGGCGGTGGTGGTTCCTCCGTCCAGTCCGCAGGCAACTCAGTGACCTTCTCCACGAGCGTGTCGTCAAACTCAATGGGGATGGCGACATACTTGAAAATCACGGGAGGGTTGAGATGGACAAGCGATTCAAGTGCTGCGAGGGCTTTGCTGCCGCTGGTGTAAACCACGCTCTTTCCCGCCGAGTTCCCGCGACCGCCGTAGAGCCGCGCACCCTCGCCACTGAAGGCGGTGGCGGCGTGCTTCTCCTTCACGATGCGCCAGGCCTGTTCCATCAGGAATAGACACCGTATTCGATTCGTCCAAGGAGGTTCTCGACCTCACGCGCACCAACTTCCGTCTCCGCATATTCCAGCGGAATGGCACCACCGAGACCAACCTGGGGAGATGTTAGCCAGCGGCGACCGTTATCCAGAGACTCCATCACGGAGGCGGCCCACCCCAGAAGCCTCGCAAACCGCACCACACGGTCGGATTCAGCGGCGTCGAGGCGACCGGTGATCTTGCGGCGGTGTAGCGTGGCTTTGGAAATGCCAAGCATCGGAACAAGCCTTTCCATTGGCAGGTCCAGATTGCGGCGAAGGTCATCAAGCTCGCGGACCGGAAGCCCTGCCTTTAGTGATTGGATGAGCTTTGATACGGCTATTCTTTTGCCGCTCTCCGGCGCGCCGTGAACGTAAACGCTGACAATGCCCTGATCGATTCTTTTCGCAACCTCACCGCCGTGCGACTGACTGACCGAGACACGAGTCGCAGTTTTTTTTGATTTTGGGATGGTGAGCTTCTTTTTTATTTGCAACAAAAAATAGTATCATTTGAAACGAGTGTCAATCCTCCGTTTTGGCCTCCTCATGGAGTAACAAGTTTCGTTGCAGTTCGCCACTGCATACCCAAACCGCACCGCCTTCCAGTCCGTGCGGTTGGAGAGCGGGAGCGAGTCCCAGTCGAGACTGGGTTGGAGATGGTTTTTGGCTGGCAATGCTATGGTCATTCGGTTGGAACTAATTGCTCAGGTCCATCTTCATTTTCAGTTGCCGTCGGAGTCAGTTCAGACCCCAGCGCCGTTCGCATCTGGACGAGCAAAGCCTTGCGCCGTCTGCTTCTTCCTCATGGCTCCAGAAAGTAATCCGCCGACAGGGCGAAGTGGCGCGCGAGCTTGCGCACATGGTCCGCCGTCAACTGGCGGGTGCCTTTGAGGATCTTGCTGCCCATGCTGGCTTCCAGGTTCAGCAGCCGGGTGGTGACGGGTTTGGGAATACTGCAATTCAATTGCAAAAACGATTGACGGAGTTTTGATGCAAGCTACTTGCTTTTACCCAAGCCATGATGATCCCGTTGCGGCATCTCCTATTTGTCAGCTGTTTTGCCATGCCTTTGAGCATACTGGCAGAAACGGCGGGCAATCGAGCGCAGTTTGATGCGCAACGGCGCGGGCAGTTTGTGTACACGCCGTTCACGGCCATGAGTTCACCGGTGGTTCTGCCGATGGATGGTCGGATCGAGGAAGCGGACTGGCTGACGGGTCTGGACGTGAGTTGGGGCGGTGTGTTGTTTCCTCACTTGCA
>JAGRPD010000537.1 GCA_020439875.1 Verrucomicrobiales bacterium | reverse complement strand
GGCCTCAAAACCACCTACTACCTCCGCACCAAAAGCGCCACCAACATCGAAAAGGCCACCGCCGAAGTGCAAAAAGAAATCCGCGGCGTCGTCGGCCAGAAAACCTTCACCCCAGAGCAAGTCCAAGCCTGCTCCATCGAAGCCATGCGCAATGGCGGCGAGTGCGAGGCCTGCCAATAAATCGGCGGACACCTCAACGTCCCATCCCAGCCTGGCTCCCACCTGCGGAGCCAGGCTTTTTTCTTTTCCCCCCTGGCATCCCGGCCCCACCCAGCTACCATCACCGCATGTCCTGGCGGCAGACCGATTGGTACGACACCCCCCGCTACTATGATCTCATCTTCGATGCCGATACCGAAAGGGAAGTGGCCTTTCTCGAAGGCATCTGGCAGCGCCATGGCCACGCCGCGACCTCCACCCCTTGCGTCCTCGAACCCGCCTGTGGCAGTGGCCGCCTCATCGCCGCCATGGCCGGTCGAGGTTGGAAAACGGTCGGCTTTGATGCCAGCGCCGCCATGCTCGACTTCGCCCGCCAACGTTGTGCTTCCCTCACCCCCGCCCCACTGCTGTGGCAGGATCGCATGGAATCTTTCGTCCTGCCCAAATCCTGGCGCGGCGGAGGCTTCCACCTCGCTCACTGCCTCGTCAGCACCTTCAAGTACTTGCAAACCGAAACGCAAGCTCAGGACTGCCTCCGCCGTCTCCGTGACGCCCTTCGACCCGGCGGCCTGCTGATCCTCGGCCTCCATCTCAGCGACTACCAGCGAACCCGCTGCGAGCACGAACGCTGGGTCGTCCGCCAGGACCAGGTCGAGGTCGTCTGTAACACCCGCACCTGGCCCGCCGATCGCCGCCGCCGCCTCGAAGCCCTGCGCAATCGCCTGCGCGTCACCGACCACGGGCGCACCCACCAGCAAGAGACCCGCTGGCACTTCCGCACCTACAACGCCGCGCAACTCCGCCGCACCCTCCAGACCGCCGTTCCCGATCTCCGCCTCGTCGCCTGCCACAACTTCCACTACGATCTCGAAGACACTCGCCAGCTCGACGACGCCTACGCCGACATCATCGTCGTTTTGAAAAAAAGCTGACTTCCAGCTGCCGTCGGATCCCCCCTCACACCCCGCCCAAACGCTGCAGCTGGTAGCGCTTGCTCTCAATGTCATCAATCCACTGTGCGTGATCGAGATACCAGCGCACGGTCCGCCGGATCCCGCTCTCAAAGGTCTCCTTCGGGCTCCAGCCCAGCTCGCGCTCAATCTTTGAGCAATCGATCGCATAGCGATGATCATGCCCCGGGCGATCCGTCACAAAAGTAACCAGCTCCTCCGGCGTTCGGTTGAGACCCGGCTGCTCCGCATTCACCGCAGCGATCAGCGTGTGCACCACATCCAGGTTTTTCATCTCGCATTTGCCACCGATGTTGTACGTCTCTCCCACCTCACCCTTCACCAGCGCCAGCGCCAGCCCACGGCAGTGGTCTTCCACATAGAGCCAATCCCGCACGTTCGATCCATCTCCATACACCGGCAGCTTCTCCCCACGCAGAATCTTCTGCACCATCAGCGGGATCAACTTCTCCGGGAATTGATACGGCCCGTAATTGTTTGAGCAGTTCGTCGTCACCAACGGCAGCCGAAAGGTGTGCACGTAAGCCCGCGCCAAGTGATCACTCCCCGCTTTGGAAGCGGAGTAGGGGCTGTTCGGCGCGTAGGGCGTCGTCTCTGAAAAAGCCGGATCCGTCAAGGTCAGAGAGCCAAAAACCTCATCGGTCGAAACATGGAGAAACCGGAAATCCTCCCGTCCCTCCGCCATTCGCGCCCGATGGTGAGCCAGCGCCGCATCCAACAACCGAAACGTGCCCACGAAATTGGTCTGGATGAAATCTTCGGGCCCATCGATGCTGCGATCCACGTGTGACTCCGCAGCCAGGTGCATCACCGCATTGATATCGTGCTCACGCAGCAGGGTGCCCACCGTCGCCGAGTCCAAAATGTCTCCCTGCACAAAAACGTGTCTCGGATCATCCGCCAGCGGCTCCAAATTGGCTGTATTGCCCGCGTAGGTCAGCTTGTCCAGATTCACCACCTTTTCCACCGTGATGCCCAGGTCCCGCTCCGCACCATCCAGCAGATAATGAACCAAATTGGAACCGATGAAGCCAGCACCACCGGTGACGAGGATACGCATCTTTGCCATGAGTCGAGAGAGGGAAGGGAAAGCCGCCGCAGCGGCGAGAGCGCGCAACATACCTCTGCGCTGGAAAAGGGGCAACGCCTTTCATTTTCCCCATGCACCGCCCCGCCGGTCCAGTTAAAGTTCCCCCTATGAAGCTGAGTGAAGCACGTTCCATCTACATCGCCGGACATCGAGGCATGGTCGGTGCCGCCCTGGTTCGCCGCCTCGCTGATCGCCCCGACCTGCGTCTCGTCACCGCCACTCGCCGAGAGCTGGATTTGACCGACCAAGCTCAGACCCACGCCTTTGTCGGAGATCAGAAACCTGACGTCCTCGTCATCGCAGCCGCCAAAGTCGGCGGCATCCATGCCAACAGCACCTACCCTGCCGACTTCATCTATGACAACCTCATGATTGCCGCCAATCTGGTGCATGCTGCCTTCGCGCACGGCGTCCAACGCGTGCTCTTTCTTGGCAGCTCCTGCATCTACCCCCGCGCTGCTCCGCAGCCCATGACGGAGGACTGCCTGCTCACCAGTCCGCTGGAGTCCACCAATGAAGCTTACGCCATCGCCAAGATCGCCGGTCTCAAACTCTGCCAGCACTACCGGGCTCAGCACGGCGTGCTGTTTCACTCCGCCATGCCCACCAATCTCTATGGCCCCGGAGACAACTATCATCCCGAAAACTCCCACGTCATCCCGGCCCTCTTGCGGCGCTTTCATGAAGCCCGGGAATTGAACTCTCCCTGTGTCACCGTATGGGGCACCGGCTTGCCGCGGCGGGAATTCCTCCACGTTGATGACCTCGCTGCCGGTTGCCTCCACCTCCTCGAGACCGAGGATCCGCCCGATTGGGTGAACATCGGCTACGGTGAAGACGTCAGCATTCGCGAACTCGCCGAAACCGTTGCCACCGTCGTCGGCTACACAGGAGCCATCGCCTTTGATACCAGCAAGCCCGATGGCACGCCGCGCAAGCTCATGGATCCCACCCGCATGCGAGCCCTCGGCTGGCACCCGCGCATTCCCCTGTTGGAAGGTCTTGGAGATGCCTACACCGACTTCCTCCAAGCCACTCAATCCCAAACCGTCCGCAGCGCTTAGGTTGGATCAGGGAGATCGCAAAATATTACAACCCTTCGCAGGATGAATCGGCAGCTTTTGATCGCGCTTGTATTTCCTTTTTCCCTGGTGGCAGAAGACGTCCCTCCGCTTCGCGAGCTAAGTCGTGAAAACCTGCTGGAATATCGCGACGAGGCGGGGGTTCGGCATCAAGCGACGTCCGCAGCGGAATGGACGCGACGCCGTGAGGAAGCGCTCGAGGGATTTCAACGCGTCGCGGGAAAGTTGCCGGGGGATGAGATGCGCTCTCCGTTGGAAATGAAAGTTCTGGAGACGACGGATTGTGGGAGTTATGTGCGGCGGTTGATCGAGTATCAATCGAGTCCTGGGGGGTGGGTGCCAGCTTACCTCTGCGTGCCGAAGGTTGCGACGAACGATGCCCCTGCTCCGGCGGTACTGTGTCTGCATCCGACGGAAAACCAGATCGGTCACAAGGTGGTGGTCGGTCTCGGCGGAAAACCGCATCGTCAGTATGCAGCGGAGTTGGCCGAGCGGGGATTGGTGACGTTGGCTCCGAGTTATCCGCTGCTCGCGCAATACCAGCCGGATTTGAAATCACTCGGTTTTGAAAGCGGCACGATGAAGGCGATCTGGGACAATGTCCGTGGTCTCGATTTGCTCGAGTCTCTGCCGGAGGTGGCTCAAAAGCAGGGTTTCGGCGTGATCGGTCACTCATTGGGCGGACACAATGCCATCTTCACGGCCGTGTTTGATCCGCGTTTGAAAGTGGTCGTGTCGAGTTGTGGGTTTGATTCGTTTCTCGACTACAAAGGAGGCAATCTTCAGGGCTGGGTACAGGAACGCTACATGCCGCGCATGGGAGACTACCTGGGACAGCCGAAGGACGTGCCTTTCGATTTTTACGAGCTGGTGGCCGCGCTGGCACCCCGGCGAGTCCTTGTCAACGCACCACGGCACGACGCAAACTTTCAATGGGAAAGTGTTGATCGGATTGCAACCGCTGCTGCTCCCGTCTTTGATCTTCTGGGTGCAAGCAACGCCTTGATGATTCGCCATCCCGACGCGGATCACGATTTTCCCGACTCGGTCCGCTTCGAAGCCTATGAAGTGATTGTGGAAGGGCTGAAGATGAAGTGACCCGCTGTGTTCCGTGCAGGATCAATCGGGCGAAAACCAATCAAACTCCTGGGTGAATTTTTGGCGAGGGAGCCGCGGAGCGTAGTCAGCGCAGGAAGGCGGAAGAGCCGTGCGCAATTCTTGGATGATCTCGGTGTGAGCTTTGCTTTTGGCTAGGTTATAAAACTCGTTGGGATCGCTGTCGTGATCGTAGAGTTCTTCGTCGCCGTTGGCATAGCGAATGTAACGCCAGCGCTCGGTCCGAATGGCGTGATTACCCGGATGATGGGTGGTGAGCACGGGATGATTCCATTTCGCATCGGGATCGCTGAGCAAAGGCGTGAGGCTGTGGCCTTGCAGTTGGTCTGAGTTCGGTTTTGGCAGATGGCAGAGATCGATCAGAGTTGGATAAATATCGATGAGGCCCACGGGCCGGGCGCAGGTTCGTCCTCGGGCCGTGATTCCAGGGCCAGCAAACACCAGGGGAACACGGGTGGACCTTTCCCAAAGGGAGCGCTTCTCCCAGTGCATTTTTTCACCGAGATGAAAGCCGTGGTCAGACCACAATACGATGATGGTGTTGTCGGCGTAGGGGCTTTCTTCGAGCGCGCCGAGGAGTCGGCCCACGCAGGTGTCGGTGAAGGTGGCGCAGGCTAAGTAAGAGGCGACGGCCTTATGCCAAAGTCCGTGACGCGTGATGTTATGGTGACTCATCGGCGTGCTATCAAAGTAGCGCGTGAATTTCCGGCCCATTGGAGGCAGGTCGTCGAGATCGCCGGCGAGGATATTGGGCAGTGAGATTTGGTCTTCTGGATAAGCTTCGAAAAAGGACTGCGGTGTGTAGTGAGGCAGGTGAGGGGTGATCAACCCCACAGCGAGGAAAAAGGGTGCGTCTTGCTTCTCTCGAAGACGTTCGATGGCCCAGTCGGTGACTTCCCAATCGCCCATTTGGGAAGGCTCAACGTTGACCGGACCAAAATCGAAAATGCTGGGATCTGGCAAGCCGCTGACGCCCTTGGGTCCCACGATCTCTTTGAGCCACATCCAGCCTTTCCCGGGTTGATAGGCATCCCAATCTCGGCCATCCAGGTGATCGTTGGCGCGATGATAGATTTTCCCGCAACCGAGGGTTCGGTAGCCGTTGGATTTGAAGTGTTGCGGCAAGGTGACGGCCTCTTTGAGGAGAGGTGCATCGTGGTAGTTCTGTTCAATGACATAGATTCCGTTGCGATGGGGATAGGTTCCGGTTAGCAAGCTGGCCCGAGATGGCATGCAGATCGGGGCCTGGCAGTGAGCGTTGCCAAAACTGACGCCCTGGGCTGCGAGGCGATCCATGTGAGGCGTCTTGACGTCGGGGTGACCACCAAGGAATCCTGTCCAGTCATTGAGATCATCGATGGCGATGAACAGAACATTGGGCCGACTCTCTGCGGCTGGGAGAATGGAGGGCAGCAACCCGGCAAGAAAGAATGGAAGGCAGCAGTGGAGACAACGTGAGAATGGCATAACCAGGGACGAGATTCGGATCGACCTACTGAGATTGCACTCGAAAAGCAAGCTGAGGCTTGTCACTCCAGGCCTCCGCCTACGAAAGGGCTTCAGTTCCGACGACTCTTGGGGTCAATCCAACAACCCCCGAGCTTGCTCCTCAGACATCCCTGCAGCCATCCATTTGGCGAGGAGTGCGGCGCGTTCGGCTTCTCGTCCTTCAGCATGGCCTTCAGCATGACCTTCAGCATGGCCCATAGCCAAGCCTTCAGCATGGCCCTTAGCCAGACCTTCCGCCTGTCCAGCTGCCAGTCCGCGCAGCCAGGCGTCGCTGGTTGCGCTTTC
>JAGRPD010000536.1 GCA_020439875.1 Verrucomicrobiales bacterium | reverse complement strand
GCCATCGACATGGTCATGTACGGCAGCGACTACCTGCTCGGCCTCAGCACCATGGCCCCGGATTGGTTCGGCAAGCGCGACGCCGCTTGGGCTGCGGGTGACCCTGCCTTCCATCAAATCAACGACGTGCTGCAATACCTCGGCTTCCTCACCTTCCGCGCGCCGGTGCCCGCCTACAAACACAGCGCCGCCATGTTCCTCAAGCTGCGCGGCTGGATCGATTGCGACGACACCCACCCGCAAAGCCCCACCCGCCCCGACTCCGACCGCGCCATCCTCGCCGAGATCGTGAAGCAACTGGATCAATTGTCCTGAGCGCGAGTCGCCCTCAACACCTGGACCTCCAACCGTGCCCGCCAACCTCGCCATCCACACCTTCACGAACAAGCCGTGGTCGATCCACGAGTGCATCGAGCACTACGCGCGACGCGGCATCGGCGGCATCTCCATCTGGCGGGAGACCCTCGCAGGCCACGACCTCGCCAAGGTCCGCCAGCACCTCACCGATGCGGGTCTCCAGCCCGTGTCGCTCGTGCGCGGCGGTTTTTTCACCGGCCTCACCGCAGAGGCACGGGAAAAAGCCATCACCAGCAACCTCGCCGCCCTGGCGGAATGCGAAGCCCTCGGCATCGACAAAATCGTCCTCGTCTGTGGAGCCACCGTCGGCCAGAGCCCGCAGGTCAACCGCGCCCAAATCGCGGAAGGCATCGCGCGCATCGCACCCCGCGCCCAGGAGATCGGCGTGCGCCTCTTGATCGAGCCCCTGCACCCCGTCTATGCCGGCGACCGCTCCGCCATCTGCTCGCTGCGGGATGCCAACGACCTCTGCGCCGAACTCGCCCTGCCCAACCTCGGCATCGCCTTCGACGTCTATCACGTCTGGCATGAAATGGATCTCGAAGCGCAGATTCAGCGCTGCGCCGCCGGCGGCTGGCTCGACACCTACCACATCTGCGACTTCAAGCCCGATCAAGACCACCTTCTCCTGGACCGCGGCCTTATGGGCGAAGGCTGCATCCCGCTGAAACAAATCGACGACTGGATCCACACCACCGGCTTCACCGGCCATCGCGAAGTCGAAATCTTCTCCCGCAAATGGTGGGCCGAAGACCAGCACCGCTACCTCGACCGCATCGTCGAATCCACCCGGCAGATTTACGGTTGAGACAACAGTCCGTCAGACTTCAGACATCAGAAATCTCGATCCTGCCATTCCAGAAATCCCGTCTCGATTCAATCCCGTTAATCCCCCCGAAATCCTGTCCATCCTGTCTCGTTTCATTCCATGAACATCCAAAAAGTCGGCATCATCCTCAACGGCGTCACCGGGCGCATGGGCACCAACCAGCATCTGGTCCGCAGCGTGCTCGCCATTCAGAAACAAGGTGGCGTGGTCCATGGCGACACCGTCTTGATGCCCGACATCCTTCTCACCGGGCGCAACGCCGACAAGCTCGCAGCGCTCGCCAAAACCCATGGCGTGGAGAAATTCACCACCGATCTCGACGCCGCGCTCGGCGACTCCCGCTACTCCATCTTCTTCGACGCCTCCGGCACACCCCACCGCATCCCCTTCCTGGAAAAAGCCATCGCCGCCGGCAAACACATCTACTGTGAAAAACCCACCGCCACCAAGACGGCGGACGCCCTCGGCATCGCGCAAAAGGCCGAGGCCGCCGGCGTCAAAAACGGCACCGTGCAGGACAAGCTCTGGCTGCCCGGCATTCGCAAATTCCTCGCCGCGCGCGACCAGGGATTCTTTGGCGAGCTGCTCTCCGTGCGCGGTGAGTTCGGCTACTGGGTCTTCACCGGCCACACGCCCGACCAGCCCGCCCAACGTCCGAGCTGGAACTACCGGGAGGAGGACGGCGGCGGCATCATCATCGACATGCTC
>JAGRPD010000535.1 GCA_020439875.1 Verrucomicrobiales bacterium | reverse complement strand
GGAGGCGGATGACGGCGTGATCTCGCAGTTGGCTGCCACTCAAAATGGCCACGCGGGGGTGATGACGGGTTCGCATCGGGCCTTGAGTCTGCCGCGCCGTCGTCGGGGGCGTTCGATGTCGGCTGAGGGGGGCATCCGTGAGGTGACGCGGTTGGTGGATCCTCCAGGGCTCAAAAACCTGATTTTTCTGGAGTGGTTCAATGAGGAGAATCAGCGGATTTTGATCCAATCCTGGCATCTGCAACTGCGAGTGAGCCCGCCGCGTTGGCGATTGGAGAAAGAGGAGGAAGCGAGGCTCTTGCGCGCGAATCGTGCCCGCCGCCGGGCCTTTTTGCTGCGGCGTGCGCAGCAGGGGCGGCGGCCCGATGCAGCGGCTCCGGGAAATCCCTTCACCGAGGAGACGCCACCGCCATTGGAGAGTTTTGACGGGCAGAAGGATCCCTTTGGTGATCCACCGTCAGCGGGCGCAGGAGGCAAACAGCGGCGGGTGCCTCGTCGCCAAAATGGACCGCAGAATTCCGAATCGGAGCTGCCGGCGGCCTTTCAGCGGGCGGGGCAATTGGCGGATGAGCTGCGGCGTTTTGAACAGCTTCTGTTGACGCAGGACGGCCTGGTGTCACGTCCGGCGTTGCTGCGGCTGCTTTCGACGGTGGCGGATTTGGCCGCTCATTTGCAGCATGCGCTGCGGCAATTCATCGCCACACGCCAGCGCAGCCTCGAGTTTTTGATCGTGGATTTGGAGCAATCGCTGCCGCTTTTTTCGGCGGCACTGGGCGCGGCGGAGGAATTGTCCAATCCGCAACCGGCAGAGGGGAGCAATCGCTGGTTGGGTGAGCTGCGTGGGTCCCTGCTGAACGTGGAGCTGCGGATGCGCGAGCTGCTGGCGCTGCTGCGCTGAGCGGCGGGCGCGCTGCGGCTTCCTATGGGGGCGGCTATGGGGCGGCGGGTTTTTCGAGCTTGGCCAGGGCCTCCTTGACGAGATCCTCCGTCAGCAGACCGTCGAGGCCATCGAGCACGTAGGGTTTCTCCACGCCGGGAATGTAGAGCACATTGACGGGGACGGCGGCTTTGCCGAGTTCAAACAGGGCGCGCGTGATGGCGGGATCGTTGTTGGTCCAGTCGGCCTTCAGAAGCATGACGTCGTACTTGTGGAACAGCTCTTGGATCTCGCGATCGTGATAGACGAGTTTGTTCGTCTGGCAGGTGAAACACCAGCGGGCGGTGAAGTCCACATAGACAGGTTGTTTGTAGTCTTCGTGATGGATTTTCACCAGGTCGGGCGTCCAGGGCACCCAGTCGAGCCCAGGTGGGCGGGAGTCGGGCCAGCCCCAGGCGGCACCGGAGAGGAAGGCGGCGAGGGCAGTGATGAGGCCGAGGGTGCGGGCCTTGGTGGTGCGGTGGGGCAGGCACCAGCGTCCGTAGATCCAGCACCCCAGGGCGATCAGCACCAGTCCGAGCAACAGGCCGCGCAGGGCAAATTCATCCACCATGCCATCCAGCGTCCAGATCAGGTAAGCGGCGGTGGCAAAAAGCAGAAAGGCCATGCCCTGCTTGAAACTCTCCATCCAGGCTCCGGGTCGCGGCAGCAGCTTCAGCAGGCCGGGAAACAATCCGAGCAGGAGGTAGGGCAGGGCCAGCCCCAGCCCCATGAAGGAGAAAAAAACCAGCGAGGGCAGCAGCGGCAGCTGCAGGGCGACGCCCAGTGACGGTGCCAAAAAGGGCGCGGCGCAGGGTGTGGCGACGACGACGGCGAGCAGTCCAGAGAAAAAGCTGCCGGTGAGTCCGTTGCGGTTTTGCAGGTTTTGGCCCGCTCCGACGGCGGAACTGCCGACCTCGAACACGCCCACCATGTTCAGGCCAAAGACGAACACGATCAGCAGCAGGGTGAAGACGAAGGGTGCGGACTGCAACTGGAACCCCCAACCCAGCTCCTGACCGACGCCGCGCAGGCTGGCGAGGACGCCAGTCAAGATCCAAAAGCAAACCAAGGTGCCAGCCGTGTAGGCGAGGCCGTGCAGAAGAACCTGGCGCTTGTCTTCACCGGCCTGCTTCACCACGCTCATGATCTTGATGCCCAAGACGGGGAAGACGCAGGGCATCACGTTGAGGATCAGTCCGCCGATCAAAGCAAACAGCAGCAGCATGCCGAAGGATGGGGCTTCCGTCTCGCCCTCCGATTCGGGCGCGGCTTCAGCGTTCGCATCGGGTGAAGCCTCTGGTGTGGACGCGGTCTCGGGCGCGGGTGTGGACGCCGCCGTCTCAGGGGCTGGTGGTGGGGTTTCGACAAGGGGTTTTTCAGCGGGAGCTGGAGGAGGAGTTGTCGCTGCGGGTGGAGCGGTCTCCGCCGGCTTCACGGGATCGGTTTTGGGATCTCCTCCGAGAGCGGCGGCCCCCTTCGCATCCGGTTGCGCGGTGGCGGCGAGAGCCAGCGAGGTCGTGGCGTCCACCTTCACCGGCATGCAGCTGCTGGGATCGCAGACCAGAGCGTCCACGGTGACATTGAGGGTGACGGAACCGGAGGTCGGTGCGTTAGCGGGCGGCGTGAGCGTGACGGGTAGAATGACAGTGCCTTCGTAACCTTCGCTGGGTTTGCCATCGGTCGAAGTGACGGCCTTCACGGGTGGCCAGGTGCCTTCCTGCGCCGTCCAACCCTCAGGCAGAGAAAAAATCAAACGGGTCGGTTTGCCGATGATGCCGGGGCTCAGTGTCTTCCCATAGCTGTGGTAGTGGGGGGCGTGCTTCAGGCGGATCCCTGCGGAAAAAGGCTGGCCGGGTGCTGCGGCGTTGACGCTGAGGACCCACTCGGCTGCGAGTGGGCTCGCTTTTTTTGGGGCTCCGAAATCCGGAATCTGGGCGGAGGCTGTGAATCCAGCCGCCGCCATCAGGATCAACATCCACTTCACTAGGGTCGTCACTTTTCGCATCATCAGGTCTCCTGCCGAGTTATACGCGCGTGGCTGCCATCGCAGAACGGCGAATTGTTGCTGTGCTTGCAGTTGCAGAGGAAAACCTTCGAGGGCTCGGCCAGTGTGAACTTGTGGGGGCCGAGTCCCGTGCCTTTGTGGCTGCCGTCGCAAAAGGGTTG
>JAGRPD010000534.1:2555-4946 GCA_020439875.1 Verrucomicrobiales bacterium | reverse complement strand
CGTGCGCTGGTGAGGTAGGCGGGGATGAAATTGAAGCCGAGGCCTGCGGCGACGGTTTGTTGGACGAAACGACGGCGGGATGGGTTGGGGGAGGTTGCAGGGGCTTTCATGATTCTTGGGTGGGTGAGTGTGTAGTTGGCCGCAAAGGATCGCAAGGATCGCAAAACTCGATCAATTCACTGTTGGCGTTCTCTGCGTTCTTTTGAGGCGGTGTCTTGGTTGTTTGGTTTCGCGGGTCGGGAGGTTGCGTGGGGATACAGTTCTCATCGATTGCGGCTTTGGGCCGCAAAGGATCGGAAGGATCGGAGAGGCGGTGGTTCAAACGAGGGATTCTTTTTTCCACTTTTGTAGCCAGCGGTCGGCGATGAAGGGGCCGAAGGGGATGAAGGCGGCAAAGGCGAGCAGGGCGGGGCGGAGCAGGCTCCATTGGGTGGCGCGCCAGAGCCGGAGGAGGGCGATGAAGTAGAGGATGAAAAGTACGCCGTGAGCCCAGCCAAAGATTTTCACCGCCCAGGGCTGATGGGCGAGGTATTTGAGGGGCATGGCGATGAGGAGGAGAATGAGGAAGGAAATGGCTTCCAGGTGGCCGATGCGTTGAAAGGAGCGAAAAAGGGATTCCATGGAGGGGCGAAATTGACGGCGATCGAGCCGCTGCGCAAGGGAGGGTGTGGCGGTGGCAAAATTGGGCGTATCGCGGGATGGATTCGGTGAAGAAATCGACGGAATTGCAGCATTTGCTGGCATTTTGCTCAGATCTGTGGAACAAGCTTGGCGCGCCTGAGGATGGGGATTCCTTGGAGTCGCCGTTCACCTCATCCTTCCCACCCCTTTTATCGACGAATGACATCCATGCCCATTCCGGTTCAGAGTGCTGATTCGACGCCCGCTCTGGGCGAGGCCCCCACGACCTCCAACGCCAAAGGGCGTAGCATCCAAGAGTGGAAAGCAATCGTCGCAGAGTTTTCGACGCCGTCTCTTCCCAAGGCCATCTGGCAACTCGTCGATACCCTGGTGCCGTATGTGCTGCTGTGGGCGGCGATGATCTGGAGTTTGAAGGGGCCCTACTGGGTGACGCTGGGCTTGGCTGCGCTGGCGGGTTTGCTGCTGGTGCGTGTTTTCATCATTTTCCATGACTGCGGTCACGGTTCGTTTTTCAAATCCAAACGGGCGAACAATGTGGTGGGCTTTTTGACGGGCATGCTGACCTTCACGCCCTACAGTCACTGGACCTGGCAGCATGCGGTGCACCATCAGACTTCGGGAGATCTTGATCGCCGTGGGGAAGGGGACATCTGGACGTTGACGGTGGAGGAATATCTGGCGGCACCGAAGTGGAAGCGCTTTTTGTATCGAGTGGCGCGCAATCCGATCGTGCTGTTCCTGGTGGCTCCGTTGGGAATGTTTTGGATTTATCAGCGGTTTTCCTCGCCCAACGCCAAGGCGGGTCAGCGGCACTCGGTGTGGTTGATGAATTTGGCGCTGGCTGCGATGGTGGGTGGGTTGGTCTATGCGCTGGGTTGGAAGCAGTATTTGATGATCCAGACGCCGCTGACGTTGGTGGCGGGTGCATCGGGGATCTGGATGTTTTATGTGCAGCACCAGTTTGAGGACGTGTATTGGAAGCGTCGGGAAGAATGGGATTACACGACGGCGGCGGTTGAGGGGAGTTCCTTCTACAAGCTGCCGCGCATCCTGCAGTGGTTCACGGGCAACATTGGATTTCACCATGTGCATCACCTGAGTTCCCGCATTCCAAACTATCATTTGGAGGCCTGTCACAACTCGCATCCGATGTTCCGCGACGTGAAACCCATCACCCTCATGTCGAGTCTGAAGTGCGCTAACCTGCGCTTGTTCGACGAGGAGGCCGGGCAGTTGGTGGGTTACAAGCGTCTGCGGGAAATCCGCCGTCAGCGCAAACAGAGCGCGGCTTGAGGATTTGCCGCCGCGCGCTGAGGCAACGGAGCGAGATTCCCGCAGAATTTAGCGGGTGAAAAAGCTGCGTTGCTTCTCGCTGATGGGCATGCCGAGGATCTCCATGGCCCGGAGCATGTCCTCCCAGACTTGGCGTTTGGTGCCGAGACCGCCTCCGGTGGCCTCCTCCCGCAAGATGTAGGAGGGGTGGTAGGTGACGATGGTGGGGATGCTGGAGACCTCGTGGACGGTGCCACGAAGGCGTCCGACGGAGCCTTCAAGTCCGAGTCCCTCGGCTGCGGTGGCTCCCAAGGCGATGATGCAACGCGGTTGGATGAGGGCGATCTCGGTGAGGATGAAGGGCAGGCAGGAGCGCATCTCCACCGGCGTGGGTTTGCGATTGCGGGTGCCTTGATCCTCGTGGGGATCTCCCATGGCGGGGCGGAATTTGCAGATGTTGCTGATATAAACGGATGA
>JAGRPD010000534.1:0-2425 GCA_020439875.1 Verrucomicrobiales bacterium | reverse complement strand
CTGCCGACGGCGAAGACCATGCGAGAGCGCAGGGTGCCGAGCGCGCGCGGTGCTTCCGCTGTCTCGGCGAGGGCACGGAGGGCGCGGAGTTTTTCCTCCACGGTACTGCCGGGCACCTGCAAAATCTGCGGGCCGGTGTCCTGAGACTCCGTGGTGGCGGTCTGGAGCTGCTGCAGGTCGGGAGCGGGGGTGCTCAGCGCGGCAGCGGCGGCCTCTTCGGCACGGTGCAGACGGCGGGCAGCGGTCTCGCGCAGGGAGGCGAGTTTTTCCAAGCTGTCGCGACGGACTGGCAGGTGAGTTTGACCCGCCCAGCGTTGCTGCTCCAGGAAGTCGCGCAACAGAGCGGTCGGAGTGCTGGACATGGGCCGAAAGGAAATGACGGGAGTGGAGCGGAGCGTGGTTTACTGAGCGAGAAACTCGTCCAACGCAGCCTGAGTGATGCGATATTGGCTGCCGATCTTTTTGCCTTTGAGATCGCCCGCTTCAATCGTGGAAATGACATCCGCCTCGGTGACGCCCAGGGTCTGGGCGACCTGTGCGGGCGTGAGAACGGAGGGGGCGGCTCCGGGGGCTGGTGCGGCTCCGGGAGCTGCGGGATTGGGCAGAGCGGGATTCACGCTCAGTCCGCCTTGGGCCATCATCTGCTGGGCGATGCCAAAACCGACGGCCAGCTCGGCGGCGGTGCCACCTGCGCCTCCGCCGCCTTGAGCCATGCCTTGGGCCATCTGGAACTTCACGTAGTCGTTGAGATTGCCGATGGCGCTCATGCTGGAGCGGGAGTCGATGGCCTTTTCCACCTCAGGTGGGACGGAGGCGTTTTCGAGAATGAAGCTGGCGATCTCCAGTCCATACTTTTCCGTCATGATCGGGTTGATCAGGGGCAGCAGAGCATCTCCGACTTCCATGTAGCGGGTGGCTAGATCGAGGACGGGAATTTTCGCGGAGGCGACGGCGTCACTGAAGACGGAGACCAAACGCGAGCGCATGGTTTCGGCGAATTCGTCGAGGCGGAAATGGTGATCCGATCCGGCGACCTCGCGCAGGAAGAGGCGGGGTTCGACGATTTTGAAATCGTAGGTGCCAAAGGCGCGGACGCGGACGATGCCGAAGTCCTGATCCCGCATCATGATGGGATTGCTGGTGCCCCATTTGTTGCCGGTGAAGAGGCGGGTGTTGATGAAATAGATGTCGGCCTTGAAGGGGCTCTCAAAACCGTATTTCCAGCCTTTTAGGGTGGAGAGAATGGGGATGTTGTCGGTGACGAGGTCGTGTTTCCCGGGACCGAAGGTGTCTCCGAACTGACCGAGATAAACAAACTGCGCCACCTGCGACTCGCGGACGATGAGCTGGGCTCCACGTTTGATTTCCTTGTCGTCATCGGGGAAACGCCAGGAGAGGGTGTCACGGGAATCATCCGTCCACTCGATGATTTCGAGGAACTGGCCTTTGAGGTAATCCATCAGACTCATGATTGGGCAAGGGGGGCTAAGGGTGCTCCAGCATAGCGGATTTTCAGGAATGGACAGAAGAAATCCGGAAGAAAGTTGAGTTGCTTGAAGAACGAGCGATGGCACTCTGAAAATTTTCTTTTTCAATCGATGGAAGCTGTGCAGCCGGTTTTGCGGTATCCGGCGGATCTGCCCATCTCTGCGCGTGCGGCGGAGATCGTGGAGGCGATCCGGCGGCATCCCGTGGTGATTTTGTCGGGGGAGACGGGTTCGGGGAAGACGACGCAACTGCCCAAGATGTGCCTGGAGGCGCTGGGGCCGGGGCGGCGCGGGAAGATCGGCTGCACCCAGCCGCGGCGGGTGGCGGCGATGAGTGTTTCCCGCCGGGTGGCGGAGGAAATGCAGGTGACATGGGGCGGATTCGTCGGCTGCAAGATGCGCTTCCATGACCACACGCAGCGGGACACGCAGGTGAAGTTCATGACCGACGGCATCTTGCTGGCGGAGATTCAGAGTGATCCGCTGCTGCGGGATTACGCGGCGATCATCCTGGATGAGGCGCATGAGCGCTCGCTGAACATCGATTTTTTGATCGGCTATTTGGCGCAGTTGCGGCAGCGGCGGCCAGATCTGAAAATTGTGCTGACTTCGGCCACGATCGACACGGAGTTGTTCTCCGCGCACTTTGACGGCGCGCCGATCCTTGAGGTGTCAGGCCGCACGTTTCCGGTGGAGGTGCGCTACCGGCCGGGCGGTGATGAGGAGGATGATCCGCACTATGTGGAGCAGGCGGTGGCGGCGGTGGAGGATTTGTTTTTGGAGACGAATGACGGCGACATGCTGGTCTTCATGCCGACGGAGCGCGACATTCGCGACACGGTGGACCTGCTGTCGGGTCGCCTGGGTTCGGGGGTGGAGGTGCTGCCGTTGTTTGGGCGGCTGGCGGCGGCGGATCAGCAGCGCGTGTTTGCGCCGGG
>JAGRPD010000533.1 GCA_020439875.1 Verrucomicrobiales bacterium | reverse complement strand
CGGTTTCACAACCGTCGCTACTTCCGGCCTGCGGCCAATCATCGTCGCACATCCATCGGTGAAGATTGAGACGATGAGTGCAGCGCTTCTCGCACTGCTGCTGCTACGGCGGTCGGCTCAATGCCGGTCATGCAGGCGTAGTGGCCGAAGGGGCACTCGCGCTTGAAGCAGGGGCTGCACGGTACGTGATGACGCAAGACGCGATGCTGGGGTCCGGCGGGGCCGGTGAGGATGGGCTCGGTGGATCCGAAAAGGGAGACGGTGGGGATGCCGAGCGCGGCGGCCAGGTGCATGGTGCCGGTGTCATTGGTGAGCAGCAGGCGGCAGGCGCGCAGCTCCTGGATGAGTTCCGCCAGCTGGGTTTTGCCGACGAGGTTGACGTGGGGGGCATGGATGAGGGCGGAGAGTTCCTCTCCCATGGCGGCCTCTCCGGGGGCTCCAAAAAGACGCCACTGCACGGGCTGGCCGTCGGGGGTGGTGGAAATTTGATTGGCGACGCTGGCGTAACGCTCCAGCGGCCAACGCTTGGCGGGGCCGTACTCCGCGCCCGCACAGAGACCGATGCGGACGGGACCTTCCGGCGCGGGGGTGGTGCCATCGGGGGACTGCCAGATGGCGGGGTCAGTGATGGGTGCGCCGCAGGCTTCGGCGAGGCGGAGGTAGCGATGGGCGTGATGCAGAGGGGGCTTGCCTGGAGGTTGTTCGTTGACGATTTGGTCCAACAGCCGACGGCGCAAGGAGCCGGGGTAACCGACGAGGCGGGGGATGCCTGCCCACCACAGTTCCAAGGTGGAGCGGGTGGAGTTGGTGAGGAGGATGGCGGCATCGTAGGAGACACCCGTGCTGCGGATGCGCTGGGCGACGGCGCGGATGCCTTCGCGCCCTTCTTTGCCGATGAATGCGTCCACCTCGGGCATGGCCTGCCAGAGATCCCGCAACTTCGCGGGGCCGAGGAGGGTGAGCCGGAGGTCGGGACGGCTGCGCTTGAGGGCGCGGACCATGGGCAGGGCCATGCAGGCATCTCCGAGCCAATTGGGAGAGCGGACCAGGAGTTCGAAGGGCTTGAGCGGGGCGGCTTGGCCCTCGGGCAGATAAACGCCGCGCCGATAGCCGTGGAGGAGGAAGTTGGGCTTCGGCGTTTTCCAGCGATTGTGCACCCAGAACCAGTCCTGCGGTTGCTCGCGGATGACGCCTTCGAGCACCTGATTGAGGCGCAGGGTGACGGCCTCCATGGACTGAGGAGGTTGATCTTTTTCACCGGCCACAGGTGGCAGGCAGCGCAGGTGCCAGCGTCCGACGCCAGCGTTTTGCACGATGATGGGCACCAGCAGGGCTCCGCTGCGGCGGGCCAGCAGGGCGGCCAAGGTGGAGGTGGAGGCAAGGCGTCCGAAGAAAGGCATCCAAACGCCGTGATCGCCGGCGTGTTGATCCACCAGGACTCCGAGAAGTCCGCCGTCTCGCAGCATTTTCATGGGCTCGGTGAAGCCGTCGTTCCGATCAAAAAGGCGGTAGCCGAGTTTCTTCCGCCGCTCGAGCAGCAGGCGATTCAGCAGGGGATTGGCCAGCGGCTGGTAAATGCTGCCCGGCTGCATGTGGTGCACGTAGAGCTGGGGGGTCTGGGTCAGGAGTTCCCAGCAGCTGAGGTGGGCCACGGCATAAACGATGCTTTGCCCTTCCTCCTCGGCCTGGCGTACGCGTTCGGTGTCGCGGACTTCGACGTGGCGGAGGACGTCTTGCTGCGACATCAGCGGCAGTTTGAAGCCGCAGAGGAAATTGCTGACCAGCCCGCGAAAATGCTCCCGCGCGAGGGCGCGGCGCTCTTTCTCCGATTTCTCGGCGGCGAAGGCGATCTCGAGATTTCGCAGGGCGAGCTGGCGATACGGCCGACCCACGAGCCAGGCGAGGCTGCCGAGCAGTCGCCCGAGCTTCGCGACGAGCGTCAGAGGCAGGGGCCGGAGCACCGCTGTCTCAAACCCGCGAAAGACGAGGTACTGGATCCAGTGACCGAAGCGGGCGCGTTTTTCGTGCGCACTGTCTCCGCTGTCCACAGGGTCCGCTGACCTCTTCACGGGTGGATGGCGGGTCAGTCTTTGAGCCCTTGCTGGCGCAAGAAGTTCTCGACCCAGGTGATGTCGTAGTTGCCGTTTTGGAAATCAGATGTGGTCAGCACCTTGGACTGCAGGGGAATGGTGGTCTTGATGCCCTCCACCACAAACTCTCCCAGTGCGCGGCGCATGCGGCGGATGGCGATCTCGCGCGTCGCGCCGACGACGATGAGCTTGGCGATCATGGAGTCATAATAGGGCGGGACTTCGTAGCCGCCATAGACGTGGGTGTCCACGCGCACGCCGCGACCGCCGGAGGTGTACCAGTGGTTGATGCGGCCCGGGCTGGGCGCGAAGTTCCGATCGGGGTCTTCGGCGTTGATGCGGCA
>JAGRPD010000532.1 GCA_020439875.1 Verrucomicrobiales bacterium | reverse complement strand
TGGGTGTAGGCGATCGCCGTGCCGATGTAACCCGGCCCGTAGTCGCCGTAGGCCGCCATCGCGACAAAGTCGTTCGGCCGCATCTGCTGGGCGGCCAACTGATACTCCACAAACAACTCCCCCGGCATGTGCAGCACCCGTGCCGGTCCCAGGCGCAAGCAGCCCAGCGAAATCCGGTGTCCGCCCCGGGTGCGCCGCAGGAAAACCAAGTCGCGCGCGGCACGCATGCGGTCGGTCGTTTTGAGGGCGGCATCCCGCACCTTCGCCTCCAGTGCCTCCTCCACCAGTGTGTCGCGCACCGGCAGCGCCACCGCCTCCACCCGCCAGCCCACGTCATCCGCCGTGATGGCGTGTTTCACCTGAGACTCCCAGGCGCGCTTCATGCCCGCCTCCACCCGCGCGGCCAGCACGGGCCGATTGTCGTGCCCGCCGTCGTTGTACTTCCCGGCCGCCACATTGCCGCCCGCGCCATTGAAATGAATGCAGGCCACACCCGGCAGCGCCTTTTCCCGTGCCTCGCGCGCCATGCCCACGAAGTCCCAGTTCACCGAGCCCTGCCCGTAGTAGCTCATCGGATGCGTCGCGTAGTAGGTCAGCGCCGCCACCGGTTCATCCCCGTTCCAAAACGCGATCAACCGCACCTTTGGATCAATCGTTCCCTCGGGAGCCTCGCGCGCGGCGGGGAGTTTTCCGCTCGAACTCTGCCGCTGCAAAATCACCGTGCCCAGCGGTCCTAAAATCCGCCGGTTGGAGGCCACCTTTTCCACCTCGCCCACCCCCAATCCGAGGTGCGTCACCGTTTTCGCCTGCGCTAGGCAGGCCTGCACCGCCGCATTCAGCCGCGTCCTGATTTCGCCATCCAGAGCGGGGTTTGAAAACGCACCCGCCAGACCGTGCTCCGCCAGCAGGCGCTCCGTCGCCCCATCACTGCCCGGCGCATCATGCTGATGCAGCGTGTGGACCGCCACACGGTCCAAGCTCGTGCCCGCCGCATCCGCCAAGGCTTGGCGAAACGCATCGTGCCCTTCATTGCCGATCCCGACCCAATCAAACGCGCACAGCACGATCGGCGCTTCCGCACCCAGCAGCACCACACCGCGCGCCGTCAGGGGCGTGACGATCTCCCTCGCCGGCTTCACCGCGCCATTGCAAAGCGGCGTGCCCAGCGGCGGTGTGGCATCGACCTCGAACGTGGCGACGCGCAAGTCCGCCGCCCACAGCGGGCACACGACGCAGCAAAATCCCATCAACCAGCGAATCATCATCGGCGGGGTTCAATGTTTCAGCACGGCCTTCACCAACGCCTCCAACTGCGCCGTCGCGGGATCGTTGGGCTCGCCGAGCCGGTTGTTCAATTTCGAATGATCGGTGTCCCGCGCTCCAAAAACCGTCACCGGAACGTCGGCGGCTGCGAGCGCGTTGCCGAGTCGCTTCGCTTGCGCGGAGGTGTCGGGATGGGCCGCCACATGCAGGATCAGGAAAGGCGGGATGCCTTTCCCCTTCGCCACATGGGTCACGGCGGAAAAGTCGAGATGTTTGGCCGGATCATTGCCGAACTTCAAGCGGTGTCCGTACTTCGGCAGTGGTAGGTGATGCGTCCGGCAGCGTGTCTCCGCCACCTCGATGATCGCGGGAATGTCATAGGTGTCGCCATCCACCGGCACACAACCGGCCAGCGCCGCAAACGCCACGCCCTCGGCCTTCAAATAACGCTCATCCGTGCACAGCAGCGCCGCCAGTTGGGCTCCCGCCGAATGGCCGCCGACCAGCACCCGCT
This sequence comes from Verrucomicrobiales bacterium, assembly GCA_020439875.1. Taxonomy (GTDB): domain Bacteria; phylum Verrucomicrobiota; class Verrucomicrobiia; order Verrucomicrobiales; family Verrucomicrobiaceae; genus JAGRPD01. The sequence goes on along the minus strand of JAGRPD010000532.1, from coordinate 870 downwards.
GCGGATCGCCCCCGTATTCCGCGATGTGCCGGTTCACCCAGCCCAGCGCCTTCGCCACATCGCGCACCAGCGTGTCCATCTCCACATCCGGCAGCAGGCGGTAGTTGGTGGAGACAAAAACAAACCCCTTGTCCATGAACCACTCCGGCTTCAGGGCCACGTCGCCTTTGTCGCCCGTCACCCAGCCTCCGCCATGAATCCAAAACACCACCGGCAGCCCCTTGGCATTGGCTGGCGCATAGACATCCAGCACTTGCCGCTCGTGACCGTTCTCCACATAGGCCACCCCGCGCGCCACCGGCTCCGCCGCTTGAAGAGGAATCATGCTCATGAGAACCAGGGAAAAGAAGACAGCTTTCATGGGATCAACCGCCCGCCAACTGGGGCCGATGAGACAACGGCCCAACCACACCCCGTCCTTCTCGCTCTTTGAAGGTGATTTTTCCTCCACCGAAGAGAGATCAAGCGACGTTTGCTGGCGGCGGTGCAAAGTAGCCTGACTCTCCCGAGTCGGGCTTCTGTGCGTGGCATGCAGGGGTGTGAGCTACGTGCGCACCACCGCTCGACTCTGGAGAGATCGAGCTACAGCTTGCTGTCGTGCGCTTGAGGAACGAGCGGGAGCACCGTAGCCTGATTCTCCCGAGTCGGGCTTCTGTGGGTGGCATGCGGATCGGTGAGCTGCAATCCACCACCGCTCGACTCTGGAGAGATCGAGCTACAGCTCGCCGTCGTGCGCTTGAGGAATAGCGCGGGAGCACCGTAGCCTGACTCTCCCGAGTCGGGCTTCTGTGGGTGGCATGAGGATCGGTGAGCTGCAACCCACAACGGCTCGACTCTGGAGAGATCGAGCTACAGCTCGCTGTCGTGCGC
>JAGRPD010000531.1 GCA_020439875.1 Verrucomicrobiales bacterium | reverse complement strand
GGCTCGCATCTCGGAGCCGATTCCGAACACGTCGACCTGGTGCTCTGCGGCGACCTTGGCCCAGCGCAGCACGAACTGGCGATAGCGGCGAAACCACTCTTCGACGTCGGCGTCGCTGCCGGGGTAGATCATGCCGTGCCACAGGAAACGGTTGCGAGGAAAGGCGTGGTCGAGCGCGACCCGAGGGATCAGGGCGACGCGAAGGCCTGCAGCCTTGGCTCCACGGATCTCCTCGACGACCCAGGGCTCCTCGTCTTCCCACCAGAGGTTGGACGAGTCCCAATCTCCCTGCTTTGCGTACGAGGTGATCGAGACGGTGTCGAAACCGCGCTCTCGCAGCTTCTGGAACCACACCGAGTGGTCCGCCTCGTTGACCTGGATGCCGCCGAGCAGGAAATCAGAGGTGGGCACTGGGGGAGCCGAGGCCGTCGGCGGCACACAGCCGATCGCGAGCGACGCCGCGAGGACGCCGGCGAACAGCCTCAAGGCGCCTCGGTCTCCAGCAGGGCCTTCATCTCGGCGAAGCGGGCGCGTTCATCTTCCGGGCTCGCCGGATAGTGCGGGTCGAGCCGTTCGAGGGTTTCGACCAGGATCTTTGCGACCTCGAGCCGTGCGAAGGATTTCGAGTCGGCTGGGATGGCGTACCACGGCGCCCAGGGCTTCGACGTTGCGCGCAGCGCCTCTTGGTAGGCCTCCATGTAGGCATCCCAGTGGCCCCGTTCGCGCACGTCGCCGGCGTTGAACTTCCAATTCTTCTCGGGCTCGTTCAGACGCTGCAGGAATCGCGCACGTTGTTCTTCGCGCGAGACGTTCAGCCAGAACTTCACCACACACATGCCGTTGCGCGCGAGGTGGCGCTCGTAGTCGACGATCGACTCGAGGCGTTGCTCGAAGAGCTCCTCGACCGACTGGGGGCGGTTCGGCAGCCGCTGCGCATCGAGATATTCGGGATGCACGCGGACCACCAGCACTTCTTCGTAGTGGCTGCGGTTGAAGACTCCGATGCGACCACGTTCGGGGAGCTTGCGGGTCACCCGCCAGAGGAAGTCGTGATCGAGTTCCCGTTCGGTGGGTTTTTTGAAGGAATGAACCACCACGCCCTGGGGATTCACGCCGCTCATGACGTGCTCGATGGTGCTGTCCTTGCCCGCCGCGTCCATGGCCTGAAAGACCAGCAGCAGCGCGCAGCGATCTTGGGCGAACATCTTTTCCTGCAACTCGTGAATCTCGGAGCGGAACTCGCCGATGAGCTTCTCGTACTCTTTTTTGCTCTTGTAACAAGCGGGGACGGAGGTGCGGGCGCGGTCGATGCGGAAAGGCTTGCCGTCACCGCGGATGCGAAAGTCTTTGGGATTGAGTGAGATCTTCATGAATGAAAAAAGAGACGAGGCTGGCAGCAGACGAAAAATCGCGGATCGGGTCAAGCCATGGCGTGGCGAATCCACGGCAGAATCTGCGCCTGACGCAGAAGCATGATGCGTGCCGGGAGCGCAGCGTCAGCCCGCTAGCGCATGGTCGCGTGAGGTGAGTGGCAGTTCGGTGCGTGCGCCCTGGCGGACGTGGGAGGCAAAGATGCCCTGGATCATCTCGACAGTGGCGGCGGCTTCAGCGGCGTTGCAGAGGGGTTCACGCCCTTCCTCGATGGCGAGCAGGAGATCGTCTGCGGCGGCCAGGTGATTGCCGACGCGACGGGTGGCGTCAGGATCGGAGTCGGGCTGGTTCACACCGTCTCGCGTGATGGGCTGCCAGGGCTGGGAGGCGGCGCGGGGATCGAAGGGGCTGCCGAGGCGGACGTGGGCCAGGGGATCGCGATCCATCTGCAGGTCCACGATGCCTTCGGTGCCGATGATTTGCAGGCCGAAGCCGCCATCGGGCTTGCGGTGATTTTGCCGGGAGTCGAAGAACAGCGGCAGGCCACTCTCGGTCTCGAAGCGGGCGTGCACTTCATTGCCGGCGATGAGGCCCACACCTTCATCTCCCTGCCGCACCTCAGCGGCGGTGCAGGGATGGCCGTCCTGCATCAGCTGGCCGCAGACTGCGCGGGCTGGTCCGGTGAAGACGGTGGCGACATTGAGGACGTGGGATCCGAGCACCCAGAGATCCAGGGCTCCTCCTCGGGCGTCTTCTTTGCCACGGCCGCGCAGCTCCAGGGGCTGGCCGATGAGGCCGTCTTCCAGCGCCTTTTTCACGATGGGCAGGCAGGGGTGGTAGCGGTTGCGGTGTGCGATGGCGATCCGAGTTCCGTGCGCTGCGGCTTGGGTCAAAATTTCATCCGCCTCTGCCGGGGTGCGGCAAAACGGTTTCTCGATGTAAATGCCGCGGGCTCCGGCCTGGATCGCGGCCAGGATCATGGCGGCGTGCTGATCGATGTGACGCGGGGCGACGGCGACGATGTCGGGCTTGGTCTTCTCCAGCAGCTTGCGGTAATCCGATTCCGCCAGGGCGCAGCCGAGCTGTTTTTGCGCCTTTTGCAGGCCAGTGGCATCGGCATCGGCGACGCCGACGATCTCAGTCTGGGGCAAATGCAGCCAGAGGGTATCGAGGCCGTGGCCGTAGTTGCCGCGACCGGTGTGGCCGATCACGGCGACTCGAAACGTGGCGGTCTCTGCTGCTCGCGACGCAGCACGGAGGCCGAAGGTGGCGGCAGCGGTGGCGGTGGCGAGAAAGTGACGACGGTGCATGCCCCATGGAACGCGCTGATGAGGCGGAACCTTCGCCTGAGATCGAGCGGGTGGAGCTGATTCAGCGGGCAGGAGGCTCGGGCTCGGTGGCCGGAGGTTCGGGCTCGGTGGCAGGAGGTTCGTCGTCTTTCTTTTTGCCGCCAAACAACTTGCCTGGAATGCCAAAGACTTTTTTTGCCGCATTGCCAACGCCTTTGACGGCCTCTCCCGTGACCTGGCCAGCCTCACCAAGACCCTTGACGGCGGCTCCACCGACGGCACCCACGCCTTTGACGGCAGCTCCGCCAACAGTACCCACCGCGCCAACGGTTTCGGCCAGGCCGGGCACATTTTTCAGTCGCCAACGCATGTCGCTGAAAGGGCCGCTGCCCTCCACGGTGAGCAGTTCGCTGAGCAGCGCGGTGGAAAGGCCGACGATGCCGCGCAGCTTGGCCTTGCCGGTGATGACTGCGGTTTGCTGGTTGAGATCGACGGGGCCTTTGGCGGTGATCTCGGTGATGGCGCTGGTGACGGAGACGGATTTCAAATCCAAGATGCCAGCGGACAGTTGGTATTCACTGTCGAGATTGGATGCGGTATCGCGGGCGAAACCCGGTGCCACTTGATCCAGCACCACGCTCAACGGGCCCAGCAGCGGCAATCGGTAAAAGGCGGCATCGCGAATCTCAACGGTGCCACTGCCCGAAACACCGCTCAGAGTCGTGGTGCCACCGCCTTGAAAAGAGGCACTCAGGTTTCCCTCCATGGGGGGATCGATGGAAAAGGTCTGGCTCAGCGTCGGTAGGCTGATTTGTTCGATTTTGACCGCTCCCTGCAACTGAGTGGGGCCGCTCCAGTCGAGCCGCAATCGGGGGCTGACGAGGCGGCCACCCCAGAGCTGGGCGGTGAGGTTTTGGAGATCGAGCTCGCTGCCATCCAGGGTGTAGTCTGCGGAGGGTTCGGAGAGGCGGATGCTGCTGCCGCTGGGCAGAGGAATGCCGATCTCCGATGGTCCCGCCACAGAACCCCGCAGCTTCAGCTTCTGAGGCTGATCCAAGGGGATGCTGCCCGCTGCGATCAAATGCACAATGCCGGCGTCATCCCGCCGCGAGTCATGCGCGTGGACGAGACGCCAATCGAGGAGCTGAACCGGCAGCTATCGATCAACGTGACGGGCAGCTTCCTCTGCGCCGCCGCCGCCGTCCGCCGCATGTCGAGCAAACATGGCGGCAAGGGCGGCGCCATCGTCAACGTCAGCTCGGCCGCATCCAAGCTCGGTGGCGCGGGCGCAATGGTGGCCTATGGGGCTGCCAAGGGGGCCATCGATACCTTCACCATCGGCCTGGCGCTGGAAGTGGCCGGCGAAGGCATCCGCGTGAACTCCGTGCGGCCCGGCATCATCGATACGGAAATCCATGCCAGCGCCGGAGACGCAGGGCGCGTGGCCCGCATCGCCCCGACGCTCCCGATCCCGCGCGCGGGCACAGCGGAAGAGGTCGCAAAGGCCATTCTCTGGCTAATGTCGGACGAGGCCTCCTACACCACCGGCACGACGATCGATGTGTCGGGCGGCCGGGCCATCGGCCCCTGATCGGGCGCCTCGCCCGACGAATACTACCAACACGAGACCTGACATGCCGCACCGCGTCCTCACCACCGTCATCGCGCTCGCCGCGCTCGTAACACCGACGCTCGCTCAGGATGGCTGCCCGCTTGAGCGCGCCACCTACGCCGAGGGCGACAACGGCTACGAGCTGCGCTTCCACCAGCCCAAGGAGTGGGAAATGTACGGCATGACCGAGTCGGTGTTCGAACTGGTCGGCGGCCCGCAGGACCAGACCCTCTGGGGCTACATCAGCGGGAATATGGGCACGAGCCGCGACACCGGGAATCTCTTCTCCGGCTGCGCCCGTCCCGGTCCGGACGACGATGTGCTGGTCGAGGACCTGATCGACGAGTGCCGCGTCTGGACGGGCGTCGTCTACGCCATGACGAGCGGCGAACCCGCCTTCATGCCGTTCCATGACGAACCCGCGCCGCCGGGCATCCTGATGACCGATCTCGGGCGCACCCTGCGCTACAGCCTCCTCAGCGGCCCCGGCGACGAACCGTGGGACTACTTCACGTTCAAGTCCTGCGCCGAGTGACCGCGGGGCACCGGGCTCGCCAATTGGTCTGACGCGCAAACAAATCGGTGCCATCCCGGGTCTCGGGCGGTGGCGCGTGCAATTGGGGTCCGCTATAGCCACATAGAGAGGTGCATAGCGAGGACCATAGGTATGGCGGACACGTTCGACGTCGTGGTGATCGGAACAGGCCCTGGGGGCTACGTCTGCGCCATCCGTGCGGCGCAGCTCGGCATGAAGGTCGCCGTGGT